>JAIELM010000213.1 GCA_019752975.1 Undibacterium sp.
AGCGCTGCCACTACCGTGGTTTTACCTGCGTCAGAGGTGGTGCCTTGCACCATGAGGGTGGAAATTTTCATCCTATCTTTCGTCAATCGTCATTCTCGTACAAACGAAAATGCTCAAAATTAAAGCGCTAATAAATCAATAAAGCAGAGAAAAAATTAGGTCAACTTATCGCTTGCGGCAAGAATATCGTCTGTGTGCCGTGTTCGAATTTTTCTATGGTATGCCCCAAACACAAGCTCAGATCTTGCGCATTCATCACTGCCGATTTTTCACCAATGAGATGCGTACCATCCGGCATCAACAGCAAGGCATGAGTAGCGATACGATAGGAAAGATTAAGATCATGACTGACCATCACCACGGCCTTGTTTTGCTGACTGCAAGCCTTTGCCAACAAGTTCATCACGCTGACCTGATGCGCCAAATCCAGTGCATTAGCCGGCTCGTCTAACAACATCAAAGGGGCATCTTGTACCAATAGGGCCGCAATTGCTACCCGCTGCCTTTCACCACCAGACAAGCTACGAACATCACGCTGGGCAAAATCGCTTACGTCAAGCAAAGCTAAGGCATCGATCACCATTTGCACATCCTCAGAGGCGTCCCAATAATGCGTGTCCTGGTAGGGATAACGTGCACTCAGCACCATTTCCAAAACGGTATAAGCAAAAGCATCAACCCGTGCCTGTGGAAGATAAGCACGCTGTTTGGCTAAAGCAGCCAGTTTCCAGAGCTTGAGATTTGTACCTTGCAAAAGCACCTCACCAGCATCCACTTCACGCAAACTCGCTAGACAACGTAATAGCGTACTTTTACCTGCACCGTTCTTACCAATCACCGCCCAACATTCGCCGGCTTGCACTTGCCAATTTAATTTAACCAGCAAATCACGCTGCGCAATATGCAAACTCAAGTCTCGTGTTTGTAAAAGAGGAGCCATCAATGTCTCCTCAAATAGTGCAGTTGAAACAAAAACACAGGCACGCCAATCAAGGCGGTAATCACGCCCACCGGCAACTGATATGGTGCCACAACAGTGCGCGCCAAGGCATCAGCAACAACTAAGAAACTACCGCCAGATAAGACTGACATCGGAATCAAGATACGATGATCTGACCCAACTGCAAAACGACAAGCATGAGGAATAATCAGACCAACAAAACCAATACTGCCAGCACTACTGACCGCAGTGGCAGTCAACAAAGCTGCACAGAAAAATAAAAGTTGGCGCAAGCGTCCAATATTCACACCCAGAGTACTTGCATTATCTGCGTGCATCGCCGCCACATTGATCGCCCGTGCTTGGCTCAGAACCAGGGTTCCGACACCCAATAAAAGTCCCCAAGTCAGCAAGCGCGGCTGAGTATTCGACAAGTCACCAATCATCCAAAATACCATACCGCGCAAACTCCAATCAGGCGCAATCGACAATAATAAAGTCACGATCGCACCACAACCAGTCGCCACAACCACACCGGTTAACAGTAAAAGCGGCGCACTACCCTCAGAACTTCCAGAACCTCTAAAGTCACGATAAGCCAATACAAAGAGAATCGTCGCGACCGTCAAGGCGCCAACAAAAGCCGCCATGTCCACTAATGCGCCCATGCCTAGAAAAAGCATCGCCGACAAGGCCCCCACAGAAGCGCCACCGGACAAACCCAACACATACGGATCAGCTAAAGGGTTACGTAACAGTGCCTGCATCAACACTCCGGACAAAGAAAGTGTGGCGCCTATCACAAAGCCCGACAAGGCACGCGAGAGGCGCAAGTCTAATAAACTGGTGGCGAGAATAGTCGAACGACCGTGAAATAATTCTTGTGTGGCCTGCCACAATTCGGACAGACTTAAGGACACTGAGCCCATCAAGCAAGCAACAATGATACTAGCTAGGGCAAGCAAGCCCATTCCACACAGCAGACTAGCATAATGCGTCTTTTCGCTCTTTTGTCGTAAAGGAGGTAAAGGGAGTAAAGGAAGGGAGGGAATCGCCATAGGAGTTTTTATTTGCGTAAGCGTAAAAACAATGCCGACACCACGATGTCGGCATTGTTCAATAGACGTATTTTAACCGACATTCCCCATTAGGATTAATCATGATGACGGACACACTTTTCGAGGCGGTTTTGCCGCGACTGTGCCGTCAGCATACATTGCACCTCGGGTGCGCCGAATGGAAAATGTCGGCTTAACGCAAACTACGCCATCGCTGCGATTCAACGTGCCTTATACAGATTGTAAAACCATCCCAAAACCAAAGCGACCAAGCCGATCTGCCCCTGCAATAAAATAGATTCCATATTCGCTACACCGTTAAATCCCAATGCATCTAATTGCGGAGCTTTAGGCACTTGAGTTGCGACATATACCCAAAACAAATAAGCCGACAAAAATGTCCTCGAAGTACGTGTGCTTAAACCAAAAAAACTAGCTAAACTACTGACACTAATTAAGCCCATCGCGAAGGCAGCAGCAAGCAAAGGTGCATGCATACCCAACTTCACTAAAACCACCGCCACAAACAATACGCCCAACACCATCGCTGCTAACAAATGACGTAAATACCGCCACGCCGCACCACCTTTAGCCACCCCAGTCATACTCTCGATTCCCGCTTGAAAATCTCGTGTACTCATATCGCTAATCAATACACCCCAAAAAACCACACCAAGCAACATTAAGCCATGCATACCACTATAGGGCAACGCGAACGCAGCCACATTCACACCCAATAAAACCAAAAGCACGAAAGGAGCATTGACTAAGCAAAGCGCGATTTCCGACAAGACTTGTCCCAACAAACCAGGCGATTTGCTAGCGATGAAAAATAAAGGTTGCACCAACTTTGCCAAGGGTCTAGTCCACTCATTTAGCATCGTCAAAGGAGAACGACGTTTGCGACTATGTGTAGCTTTCACTTTATCCGGTGAATAACGGTGAAATAAAGGAATCGCCAAGAGCAAAGGCAGCAAAGACAACAGTGTAGTGATCACACGCAAGCCTATCAGTTTCCCACTCCACAGCATGACAGGTAAAGTATAGGCGGCAATACTGGCGTTAAAAGGTGTGGATCCCATAGAAAAATTATTGGTTAACACATTGGATCTGACGGTAATAACGGTCGACACTACTCCGGTAAAATCGAGCAAGGCCCATGCACTAATTTGTCCTGCTGAGAGTTCGACCGCCTTAGCAATCAATCCAACCGCAAACGTCCAAATAATGAAATACAACAGGTCACCAAATTTACCCATCAACACTGGCACACTATCAAACAAGGTCGCCATGCTTACCACAAAAACCGCCGTCGGAAAAAATACCGCAAGATAGGTGTGCAGATAAACCCACACTTGAATCGGCCCTTCACCACGCAAGGCCTGCAACACGATGGTCGCCAACATGGCTGAAAAAACCAGCGTCATCACATAGATAACACCGCCCAACCAACGGCTCATTAAAAACAAGGAATTGGATACCGGTGTACTGGCAATCACCGAACCAATACCGCTACGCAAGTCCTCCACCACCCGACCTCTCACCAAGTAAAAAGCAATAAACGCCAGCAAGGCACTAATAAAACCTGCACTCGCAATCGCCATGGCAGAACTGGTGTACAGCACCCGAGCACCGTTGGCCACCATCATACTTCTACCGGTCGCGGGATCTGCGATAATCAGCCAGACCATCCCGGCCATCAGCATCATCGCAATTAAAGTGCCTATCCTTCGAGTACGCAAGCGCACTTCATTTAAACACAGC
>JAIELM010000264.1 GCA_019752975.1 Undibacterium sp.
CGACACAAGTCACTAATTTATGCTCACTATGAGGCGGTAATTGATAGTGCAAACCCCGCACTGTCCCTTTGCTCTTGGTATAGCTGTGATTCATTTGCACGACCTCATCAGACCAACCGTATTCACGCAAAGTATCAAGACAAAACAAGCGTTCAAAAAATCCACGCACGTCTTGCCTTACCTGTCGTTCCACAACATAGAGTCCCATGATGGCGGTTGAGGTGATGTTGAGATTTTGCTTCATCTTTTTGTGTTGTTCTTTGTTGTCTCGTGTTGTCTGGTGTCGTCTTGAATTACGGTGGAATTTTCATCTTTGGTGTGTGAGAAAGAAGAAAACCGGTTGAGGAGATTTTCTTTTTTTATCAAGCGCCTAAATACGCCTCGATATCCCGTAAACATAAGCTGCGCGCATCTTCACCTACTCCGTACGCTCGATACCATGCCATCGTCTTCTCTACCGCACACGCCAAATTCCATCTTGGGACCAGCCCCAACACCTCGCTGACTAGTTGCGTGTTGAGGTGCAATAGCCCAGCTTCATGCAAACCATTCTGCTCGCCACCAAATTGTACGGTTCCTTTTCCGTATGCAGTTTGCGCTAATTCGATCACTTGCTTGACGCTGACAGCATCGGTGACTGCGGGGCCAAAATTATAAGCGCGTGCCAGATCGATATCGCTCCACATATTCTGCGCCAAAATCAAATAAGCACATAATGGTTCTAAGACATGCTGCCAAGGTCGCACCGCGGCAGGGCTGCGAATTTCTAACACTTGCCCGCTCTCCCACGCGCGCACCGCATCGGGGATTAATCGTTCTTTAGACCAGTCACCACCGCCGATCACATTACCTGCTCTCGCGGTAGCAAGCCCTATATGACTTAAAAAACACTTGCGATAGCTATCCACCAAAATTTCGCATGCTGCCTTGCTGGCGCTGTAAGGATCATGTCCTCCCAAGTGATCATCTTCTTGAAATGACTTCGCACTTTCATCATTGCGATACACTTTGTCGGTAGTCACCACCACCACCGTTTTAACACTAGCTTGATGTCGTATCGCCTCTAAAAGATTCAAGGTTCCGACAAAATTACTCGTCATTGTTCCAACTGGGTCACGATAACTTTCACGGACTAAAGCTTGCGCTGCGAAATGTAAAACCACTTCGGGTTGAACCGATGTCATCCACCTATTTAAACTGTAGTCATCACGAATATCATCGACATGACTAGCTATTTCCTGAGCGACTTTGGCGACCTCAAATAAGCTAGGTTGGGTATTGGGTGCCAAAGCGTAACCATACACTAACGCCCCCAAACGTTTAAGCAGCAAGGCCATCCAAGCGCCTTTAAAACCCGTGTGCCCGGTTAAAGCGACACGTTTGCCGCGCCAAAAATCGGGGTCGGGTTGACTACTGTTTTTTGTCACCATCGCTTCCACGGCGCTCTCCCGCTTAGCCAAAGTTCTTCTAAGAGATTTTTTTCACGCAAAGTATCCATCGCTTGCCAAAAACCACTATGTTCATAAGCCATCAATTGCCCACTTGCCGCTAACTGTGAGAGCGGCTCAGCCTCCCAACTAGTCGCGTCGTCGGCAATATTTGCTAACACTTTGGGAGACAAAACAAAAAAACCACCGTTGATCCAACCTCCATCACCACGCGGTTTTTCGATAAAACCTGTCACCGCATCGCCGTTGCGTTCGAGCGCACCATAACGACCTGGCGGCAGCACCGCTGTGACAGTAGCCAGTTTACCGTGCTCTTGATGGAAGGCGATTTGCGCCGAGATATCAATATCAGAAACCCCATCACCATAGGTAAAACAAAACGCCTCTTCATCCCGTAGATACTGTGCCACACGCTTTAAGCGCCCGCCAGTCATGGTGTCCTCACCCGTATCAACTAAGGTCACGCGCCAAGGTTCCGCATGATGTTCGTGCACTTCAACTTGATTGTTACTCATATCGAAAGTGACATCAGACATATGCAAAAAATAGTTTGCGAAATACTCTTTAATCACATAGCCCTTATAACCACAACAAATAACGAATTCATTCACCCCATGTGAAGAGTAACTTTTCATAATGTGCCACAAAATCGGATGCCCACCGATCTCTATCATGGGCTTGGGTTTGAGGTGGGTTTCTTCTGAAATTCGGGTGCCCAAACCTCCAGCTAAAATCACTGCCTTCATACCGATTTTCCTTCACAATAAATTTGCCACATTTGGCGATAGGCTTTTTCAACTGAACGAGCATAAGCGTTTTCATCCATAATTTGCGCTGCTTGCATCTCAGCCCGCAAATTTTTACGTAAATACACTAGCGCGTCGATATCGTGCGCTAAGACAACTGCTTTTTGCGCATATTCTTCTTCCGTAGTGGCGATCCATTCTGGATGTCCCGCCCCTACCAATACAATGCTACCGATACGTCCAACTGATGGCCGATCTTGCAAGGTGATAAAGGGAATGCCCATATACAAGGTCTCAAGCAGAGTCGTGCCAGAATTATGGGGAAAACAGTCGAGGCCGATATCGATCTGCTTTAACACTTCCCATGAAGGTGAAATGAAACCGATATCCAATCTTGAGCGATCTATACCATATTGCATAAAACGACTAGCCATTTCTTCCTGTCTAGCGGGATCTTTAAAATCTCCGCTATGGATCATTAAGCGAGAGTTAGGCATCGCATCTAGAATCGCAGCCCAGATGCGAACCACACGATGGTTAATTCTGGTGGTACGCGACAAGCTACCAAAAGTCACTACGCCGGATTTTGCAGCGGGTGATTCATTGAGCATGGCACTACGTGTATCAGGTCGATACACAAAAGCGGGTCCATCCAAACACCAAATTTTTTCTGAAAATAAGTTGCCGCAATCGGCGGTAACATGCGCTTCATCAGTCATAAAGTAGTCTATTGCACTTAAGCCCGTGGTGTAACCGTACTCTAAAAAATGTAAAGAAACGGGCGCCGGTTTTTGCGCAAAGACCAACAAACGATTTGAATTGGTGTGACCAGACACATCAACTAAAATATCAATTCCATCGTCGCGGATTTTTTGTACCGCCTGTGCGTCGGTTAGTCCCCGTATAGGCACCCAGTGATCTACGATAGATTTGTAGTGTTGTGTGGTTTCATCTTCATAGGGAATTTGTGCGTAGGCATACACTTCAACTTCATTTCTATCGTGTTTTTCCAGTAAAGGAATCAAGAAATACTTACATACTTGGTTGTAGTACGATTGGCATACATAGCCAATTTTGAGACGTTTTTTCGGTATTTTTGCATTGGAAAAATCTCGCCACTGGTCTTTCAATGGCCAACAAAACCTTTGATCAAATTCACGATAAGCGCTGTAGATTACCTCGGCTGACAAGTCGGGATGATAGTTCAGGCAAAATAAAATATTAGTATAGGTCTTACGATTAAATGAAGATTCAGTATCACTTCTAAATGATATCGCCTTAATATAGGATTCAATTGCATCATCTAACTGACCACCATCGCGCAAAGCATCGCCTAGCGCGGCCCACACTTCCGGGATATGGTCAGCCACCTGAATCGCCGCATAACCACATTCAATGGCCTCTTGAATTTGTCCTCCCTGCCGATGAGCATCAATCAGATTCGGATAGACTTGAAATAAATTTGGCTGAATTTGCAGAGCATGTCGATACGCCTCTATAGCGGAAGCACATCGATCTAAAGAACGATAAGTTAATCCCAGATTGTTATAGACGTAA
>JAIELM010000381.1 GCA_019752975.1 Undibacterium sp.
TGAGATAAATGGAACTTCTCTACCCCCTCAAAAGCAGTTAGATCGATAGAGAGATTGGTCAGCGGCATGCCGCTGTTCTTGCTCAGTGCAACGATCACGAAATGCCATTGTGGTTGGCCGTCATCGTAAGTGATCCATACCGATCCTCCAGCAAATTGATAGCCGCGTTCATAAGTGAACTTGCGAATGGCATCGATGTGGGGCGAAAAATTTTTCCGGAAACGGATCATCACTGCAACGGCGTGACGTGAGGGTAGCCAACTCTCTAATTTAGTGATCCATACCATACATACTGCTGAGGATGCGGCCAGTAACATCCCCGCCGCGTAAAAGCCCACGCCGATCAAAATACCGATCACCGCCGCCGCCCATAGGTAAGCTGCGGTGGTTAGGCCACTGATGTTAAAGCCATCTTTCATAATCACGCCAGCACCAAGAAAGCCTATGCCGGTGACTATCCCTTGTATTACTCGGGTAGGATCAACCACGGCAGCTGGACCAGCGTGTCCACCAAACCAAAATCCCGGATAGCCGGATAACACGGTCAATGCGGCGGACGACATACAAACTAAACCGTAGGTGCGCATACCAGCAGCACGACCATGATAAGAACGCTCGTAACCGACCAGCAGGCCGAGTAGGAGCGCGCCTAAGATGTTTAAACAAATGAGTAAGTTGGTCGATAATTCCGCGTTTGACCAGTAGGCAGTAAAGGCATCCATGATGTTCATCTTTGCACCTCATTGTTATCGGTATTTGTACCTGCTATGTAGCTGCTATGTACCTGCTATGTACCTGCTTATGCAGTCATTATGAGCGTTGTAGAGAAACTGGAAAACCTCGCATAGGAGCACACGGAGTCACAGCGGAAAGTCGGAGTTCGGTAGCATCCTCCGCTTTCCTTTTTTAAGAGATGTTTGTTCGGTTCCATAGAGACAAAATCGTGATTTCAATCGAACTGAGTAAAATCCGGTTTACGTTTTTGAAAAAACGCCATCATCGCTTCTCGTGCAGCTGGCTCATTTAACATACTGGCGAAATGCGTATTTTCTTCATTCATTTTCGCTACTATCGCTTGCGGCTGACTGGCTTTCATCAAGCTTTTGGTTAGGCGTATAGACTTGGCAGGTAATGCGGCAATTTTAGCTGCTTGTTGCTGGGCGTAGGGAAGTAATTCTTCTACTGATAAAACGCGATTGACGAAACCCATAGTGAGCGCTTCTTGGGCTAAAAACGCTTCACCTAAAAGTAGTTTCTCGGCCGCCCTTTGATAACCCACGATCTGTTGAAATACCATACTAGAGGCAAATTCTGGACAAAGACCTAGTTGCGCAAAGGGGAGTGAAAATTTCGCATTTTCAGCAGCATAAATCAGGTCGCAATGCATCAACATGGTGGTGCCTATTCCAACCGCCGCTCCAGCTACCGCCGCGATCACTGGTTTGCTTGCATTGTTTAAAGCGTGCATGAATTGGTACACCGGCGGCATCTCGGATGAGGCTAGGCTGCCAGCATGTTTCATGAAATCTTCTAGATCATTTCCGGCTGTGAAAATCTCCGGTTTTCCAGTGATTAAAATAACCTTCACTTGCTTGTCATCATTGGCGCCATTGATGGCATCGGCCAGCGCTTGGTACATGCCAAAGGTAATCGCGTTTTTCTTTTCTGGTCGATTAAAGTTGAGGGTCAAAATCCCGTCGGTGATATGGCTTAAAATTTCCATGACGTTCCAAAATTGTAGGGCGGGGTAGTCCGCGCCGCTTTAAATAGGGTTCTGAACCGTCCAAGCAAATCCCTAGTCCACTTTGGAAAATGGAGTAGGGGGATATGTCATTTCAGGCCGTACCCACCCAGTCAATATCCAACTACATTCTCTCAAAAATTCCCGCCGCTCCCATGCCCGTTCCCACACACATGGTCACCATGCCGTACTTGAGCTTATTTCTCTGCATTGCATGGATGGTCGTCGCCGCGCGGATCGCGCCGGTCGCACCTAAGGGGTGACCAAGCGCAATTGCGCCGCCCATAGGATTGACTTTGGCTGGGTCTAGTCCTAGGTCTTGTATTACTGCTAGTGATTGCGCAGCAAAGGCTTCATTGAGTTCAAACCAGTCGATTTGATCTTGGGTAATGCCAGCTGCGCGGCAGGCGGCTGGAATGGCTTCTTTGGGACCTATACCCATGATTTCCGGTGGTACACCGCGCACAGCAAAGGAGGCAAATCGCGCTAGTGGGGTTAAGTTAAATTGCTTCAAGATTTTTTCACTGACCAGAATCAGTGCACCAGCGCCATCGGAAGTTTGTGAGCTATTTCCCGCAGTGACGCTGCCTTTGGCGGCGAATACGGCTTTGAGTTTGGCTAGGCCTTCTAATGAGGTATCTGGACGTGCGCCTTCGTCGCGGTTGACGGTGCGGGTTTTGAGTTCGATTTCACCAGTGCTTAAATTGGGAATGCGATCGATGATTTCAAAAGGTGTGGTCTCGGCATCAAAGTAACCTGCTGCTTGCGCTGCAAGGGCGCGTTGGTGTGATTGCAGCGCAAAGGCATCTTGCGCCTCACGACTGATTTTCCATTGGGTAGCGACTTTTTCAGCGGTGAGTCCCATACCGTAGGCAATACCTGCATTTTCGTCTTTCAGGATGGCCATATTCATCGAAGGATTGTTGCCCATCATCGGCACCATAGACATGGATTCGACGCCTGCAGCGATCATGACGTCAGCTTGGCCGACACGGATGCGATCTGCCGCCATCGCCACGGCGGTGATGCCAGAAGCGCAGTAGCGGTTAATGGTCACGCCACCGATGGTATTGGGTAAGCCCGCTAGCAACACGCCCATGCGCGCAAGATTTAAGCCCTGCGCACCTTCGGGGAAAGAGCAGCCGACAATCGCGTCCTCAATCAACTTAGGATCAAGTTGAGGCACTTGTGCTAAAGCTGATTTCAATACGCCGATCAGTAAATCGTCCGGGCGAGTATTGCGAAACATACCGCGTCCAGATTTGCCGATAGGACTACGGGTTGCGGCGACGATGTAAGCGTCTTGAAGCGAATTATTTAAGATGTAAGTCATTTTGCATTAACCTCGATAGGGAAATTATTTGTAAAACCGAAAACCGCTAACCGACAGACACAGGAGAAATACAAGCGAAGGACAAGCGAAGCCAAAGAATTTTCATGGCTGCTTTCTGTGTTTTTGTGTCTCTGTGTTGAGCGGTTTTAAATTGCATTTTTTAATTCCTCACTGGTTTACCAGTTTGCATCATGCCCATAATGCGCTCTTGGGTTTTAGGATGATTGAGTAACTCCATAAAGGCCTTGCGTTCTAAATCGAGCAGCCACTGTTCACTGACCAAGCTGCCGTTATCGATGTCGCCGCCAGCAACCACTTCGGCGATCATTTTGCCTATTTTAAAATCGTGAGCGGAGATGAAACCACCGTCGCGCATATTGATTAATTGTGCACCTATAGTTGCCAAACCATGTCGTCCTGTGACTGGGATTAGTTTTTTCAGCGGAGGTCTATAGCCAGCATCGAACATGGCGCTAGCTTCGACCTTTGCTACATGGAGTAATTCGTGTGCGTTAAACACGATCACGTCATCAGGAGCTAAGTAGCCCATCTTTTGCGCTTCAAGAGCAGATTTGGAAACCGCGGCAGTTGCCGCATTGGTGAAGTAATTTTTTAAGAATTGCAATAGGTCGCCGCCTTTGGCATCTTTGGCGGCGCGCACTGCGGCTTCTTTT
>JAIELM010000300.1 GCA_019752975.1 Undibacterium sp.
GGCAATGAGGTTAAACGCGGTTAGGGTTTTAGGAAGCAACAGCAAAAACGGTAGCATAGCCAATCCTCGTATTAGACAGAGCAGTCCGGTGACGACAATGCCAGTTTTTAGTACTGGTAAGGGGCGGATCACCGCAGCCCCAGATAGTGCATACAAGGCACAGACAAACATCAATATGCCGATTACCAGTGCGCCCACTGGGGCGAGCCAAGTATGCTGTTGGGCCGATTGCGCCACTATGGCGGGCGAACGCAAGAAGGCGTAGAAATCCGGCCCGAGTACCGGCGCAATCCAATGTATAACGGCCCCCAAAATCGCTATCGCGGCAGCGATTTAAAATGCCCAAATCCCTAATGTATCATCGGTATCTTTCATGCCTGTCCACGTAAGGGTTATGCGCCAGGCTCGCGGTTTGCGCTGCGTTGCGGTTGCATGGTTTCAAACAAACCCATCAACCAGCACATGGGGCAGCCGCGCAATAGTACTACCGCACCAATGCCTGCCAGAGCAGACCATACAATGCCATAACTGCTCAAATAAAAGGCCGCAATAATTAAACCAAGGGCGGCGACGCCGCGCAGTAGGTGAATCGAAACTGAAGTGCTGCAATACATGATGTAAGCTTTCTGAAGAGTGGATAACTCTTACCTAGAGGCGTAGCTTGTGCAAAAGGGTTCATCTTTTTGCGTTTATTTGTGGGTAGGTATCCGCAAAGTCGATCCCTGCGTTCAATTGTGCAATCAGCGCCAACAAGCCAGCCGTGCCTACCTGTGCAAACCAGGGGCGTACTTCATGGCCAGCTGCTGCGTACAGCGCGTGAATTTCTTGCTCTCCACGCGAGCGACGCTCGGCATTCTTGCCGTCTTGGTAGCGTTCACCAGCCGCAAGCCATTGCGCCAGCTTCTTGAGTGTGAGCAGTTCATCTCGGTTGGGTTTGGCGATGCCGTGGGCATCGAGGTATTGCCAATGTTGTTCAGCATGCTCGGGAGCCTCACTAACGGCCACTGCCAAGCCTTCGTCAAACCACTGCGGCATTTCGCGCCAGGCCAGCAAATCAAGACGTTTCACCAGTTCTGCGTGCGACCATTCATGCGCAATAAAATGCCAGTTCAAGCCTCGTCTCGATAGCAGAATGCGGTTGCCATAGGCCTTGGCAAAAGTGCCTTCTCCACCAAAATGGTAGAGACATTGCTCGCTAAGGCAGGCGTGAAAGACCGGTTGTGACAACGCGGCACCATAAGTCACTTGCATGGCTTGCTCGGCACGGCGTATTTCATCTTGCAGCAGCGTCCGCGTGGCCGCGTCAGCCCCGGCTTCGATATACACTTTGTCGGTAACCCGCTCAAACCCAAAGGTCTCGGGTGCCAACAGTCTGCCACCACGGAGAGTACTGCAGCCGCTCAGTAGCACTGCTAACATAACCAGCATGACCGCAAGCAAACCCCTCATCATCACCATCACTATCATCATGGCGACTCCGACAGCAATGGCATGCGCAAATGCAGATGTGCCGTGCTGCAGCTGATTGGACACCTGATTTTTGAGCGTCTTTTGCATGAACACACGCTTGCTGTCTGCGCAAAGTTGTTTCCTTGCTCAAACACCTTGTGGCCCAATCTGGTGGCTTCAACTAATTGCGTTTCTGCGCGGGGCATCTTATTTGTCCAGGTAACGGCGCCCCATCATGGCGCAGGCCGGGCAGAACCCGACAAACGCGGTCAATACCAGAGTGGCAGCCGTCGCCCAAGCGACCCAGGTGATGACACCGGTGGTCAGGCCGCCAGCAACGGCAGCTACCACGGCAACGCCGCCAATGATACGTGCAGCACGTTCCCAAGTAGGGAGATTACGTTTTAAGAAAAACATGTTTAAACCTTTGTTTGAAGTGGATAACATTTACCTAGAGGCTGATTCCATTTAAAAGGATTCAGGGTTTTAGAAAAAAATTTGCTGACTTGTAAAATTGCGGCCTTTCCCAGTCTGAAATCCTAATGAAAAATCTCAGCTTAGTAGCGTGTCGTCAGGTCAAGCAGCCACATGGGCATATGGCTGGTCAGCACGGTTTCTAGCCATTTATCCCCACCGCTGAGCACCAAGCCGCCAACTAGCAACAGGCCCCAGCCCATCACTTTTTTGCCATGCTGGCCAAGCTTAGCCATGGTTTTGCGATTGTGGCTAATAGCCGCTCGCGAGCCGTAGGCCAACACCCCCATGGGAATCGCTGCTCCTACCCCAAACGCGAACATGGTGACCAGCGCTTGCCCCGCCGAATGACCGCTCGCTGCCATGGTGACGGCGGCGCCTAAGGTGGGACCCACACAGGGCGACCATACCAAGCCCAACATGACGCCGAGCATGCCTTGGCCTAGCACACTATCCCCCTTAAACCCCGCAAGCTTGTTGTTGGCGCCGGTGGTCAAAGGCGTTACCAAGCGCAGCAATGCACTTTGCATGGCGGGTACCAAAAACGTGGCACCAAACAGCAGCATGAGCACAGCACTGGCCATGCGCACATGGCTGGCATCGACACCTAAGCTTGTGCCAAATAAGGCCAATACCGTGCCGACTACGGTGTACGCCAGCGCCACCCCAGCGAGCAAGGCAACTGGTCCCAGCCGTGCGGTTTGCAGAGCGCTAGACATGACGATGGGTACAATGGGTAGCACGCAGGGCGATAAGCTAGACAACGCACCGGCGATAAGGCTAAATAAAAAGGTGAGCATGATGCTGCGTCTACCCGTAGTGCCAATTACAGGGCTTTACGGATGAACTGGCGAAGCTGCTCTTTATCGGTAATGCCGGTGACGCGTTCGATCTCCAACGGTCCCTTGGCTGCGATCAAAGTTGACTGCATCTTGACGCCTAATTGTTCTACCAACGCCTTGTCAGCATCAAAGTCGATCTTGAATACGATGACGTCTTTGAATTCTGGCTCTTTCATCAGTTGTTCAATGACGGGGTTTTGCTTGGCGCAGTAAGAGCACCATGCGGCATGTACATGCATGATGATGGGTTTTTTTGCGGTGGCAGCTGCTTTGTAAGCTTCCATATTAGCGGGAACGATTTCACCAGCGGTAGCCGTACCAGCGGCGAGTGCTGCAAACATCACGGAGGCGGTGAGCGTTAAAACGCTAAAAACACGGCGGGTTGTTGAAGAGGTAGTAGTGAATGACATAGTGTGTAATTCCATTAATCAGTTAAAGAGATAGGACTTACGCAAAACAGACGCTAGCGTCGTTGTTGTCGCCTCGCCGTACAAATGTACTGTCTTCGGCGACACGCCCCCGATTCAAGCATTCGAGGGCAGGCTCTAGCTAGCGCAATTTTGCATAAGTCCTAAGATAAACTTGCCCGACTCTCTACGAGCTTAGGCAAGCTGAGTTTGGGAGCGTTGGGCAATGACCACGCACTCTCCATGACCTAGAGGCGCACGATAGGTAAAAGGATTCACGCGACACAAAATTTTTTGCAAATAAATTTTTTTTGCAGTAAATTCAAATTGTTTGAATCCTTTTGCGAACATGCCGCCTCTAGGTAAGCGTCATCATTTTTATAATAGGAATTCATCATGTTCTTTTTAAAGCGTAATCTCCCTAAATGGGAACGTGCAACACGTGTTATCGCTGGCGCAGCCATCGTCGCAGTAGTCGCTAGTGGCTTAGTCCCGGCTGGTGTGCTTATGTGGGTGGCATTGGCCAGCGCAGCCACTTTGGTGCTGACGGCATTCGTCGGC
>JAIELM010000214.1 GCA_019752975.1 Undibacterium sp.
ATTTCCAAGAGCGCACTAGAAAAAACAAAGTCTGTCCCGTTTGTGCTGCTAAATGTAGGCGCCTGAGAGTCTCGCTCTTGATGTTGTCCTGCCAAAAGAGTAGCGCACTACAAGCACCATTTTTTAAGATCTGCTCAGCCGCCCATATGGCATTTTGTGGCTGCTGGCAGGGCAGCCAGAGTAGACGTGAGATATCGATACCCCAAGCACTCAAGGCCAGTGCTTGGGGCGAATAAGGAGGATGTAAAAGCGCAATACGCCCGCTTTGTAAAGCCGCCAGTGCTGGTCGCAATAACTGTAACTCGGTGCTACCGGCTTCTTGTATCAATAATTCGGTTAGGCAGCCTTTCGGCCAACCGCCACCCGGAAGTTGAGCTGACAGAGCGCCATGACCACTAGCGATGACTTCACCCATGCTGCGGGCAAGCTGAGACGCCCGCCACAAAGTAGGCGAAATATTTTCTAATTCATTAATGGAGAAGGAGGGCATGATAAGCATCAATACTGTATGTATGTACAGTATAGATGCTTATGTTTAGAAATTCAAATCTAGAAGTGTTTCACATGCTGAGTGCAGCAGACGAGCGCCACTGCACTTAAGTAAATAGTAATTATCCCAAGCTTTTTATCATCAATCCCGCGAACCAGAGATGATGTTCAATAAAGATAAAAACATATTGAGAATATCTAGGTAAAGATTGATGGTCGCCATGATGTAATTGGTTTCACGGCCTGACACGATATTACTTGTATCGTAGAGAATATAGCCACCAAAGACCAGTACGCTGATATAAGAAATCACTAAACTCAGACCGGGTACGTGAAAGAACATACCGACCAAACCCACCACAATCACGCCAACCAAACCGACCATCAAAAAACCGCCTAAAAAAGCGAAGTCCTTCTTAGTGATTTGCACATAAGCCGATAAAGCCAAGAAGGCCGCGCCAGTACCAAACAGGGCGGTACCTATAACTTCAGAACCGTGGGCTAAGCTGAGGTAGTGATTCAAGGTCGGGCCAAGGCTAAATCCCATGAGTCCAGTAAAACCAAACACCAATAACACGCCAAGGCCGCTATTTCTATAGGCACGAGTGGCGAATAGTAGGGCGATGGAGAGTACAAAAATACCTAACATTCCCCAACCGCCAACGGGGAATAGGGTACCTAAATAAGCGGTAAAGGCGCTCCAAATAAGCGTCATGGATAATAAACGATAGGTGTTTTGCAGCACCTTCATTTGCGTTGCCGAGTTGGCATAAGGGACGGCGGGATTGAACATATTGATCCTCTTTAAAGGTGGTTAAGACTGGTATTTTCCTTGAGAATTATAAGCCTTTTATGGCATTTGGTTGATATAAGCTAAAAATTTCGTGATTGTTCAGTGGCTATGAAAAAAGTCAAAACCCTTCAACGCCGAGGCGCGGAGACGCGGAGAAAATCGGAGGAAACCTCTGCGCTCCTCTGTGCCTCGGCGTCTCGGCGTTGAGGGGGTTTTCGTTTTTTGATGAGTTATCATCGCGGTTGAATAGTCACAAAATTTCCTCATTACTCGGACTGCTATAGGAAAACATCAAAATTTCGCTGCAGGGGTAAGGAGGGCACAGAAAATTTGTAAGATTTTTTACGTTGCATATAAAAAAACAGTGTGTAGCTTAATTTACTCCAGTATACTAAGCCACCTATTTTTTCATGCTTAAGCCAGAAGAAAAGTGGAATTTAAGTTACAACGACATTATTTAGGAAACTAGCATTATGCATAAACGCCTCAATCTCACCACTTACATCATTATCGGTCTCGTGCTTGGGGTCGTGGTGGGGTATTTTGTTAATCTGAATATGGCAAAGCCAGTGGATTTTTCCGAGGCGATGTCGTTAGTGACAACCTTGTTTTTGCGCTTGATCAAGATGATCATCGCGCCGTTGGTATTCTCTACGCTGGTGGTGGGAATTGCCAAGATGGGCGATGTGAATGAAGTCGGACGAGTTGGTGGCAAGGCTTTAGGCTGGTTCATTATCGCTTCTTTGATCTCACTGACCTTGGGTTTGATTTCGGTTAATCTGTTCCGCCCTGGTGACGCGATGCACGCTATGCTACCCGCTAGTGATGCGGTGTCTGGTATTACCACGAGCAATTTGAGCTTAAAGGAATTCGTGGTCCATTTGGTGCCTTCTTCTATCGTCGATGGCATGGCAAAAAACGAAATTTTGCAGATTGTCGTGTTCTCTATTTTCTTTGGTACAGCTGCCGCTGCGGTCGGTGAACGCAGTCAGCCTCTCATCGCCTGCGTTGACGGTGTTGCCCACATCATGTTGAAATTGACTGGCTATGTGATGAACTTCGCCCCTGTCGCAGTCTTTGCCGCTGTTTCTGGTGTGGTCGCTAAAAGTGGCTTAGGTGTATTGGCGACTTATGGCGTTTTCATGGCGGAGTTTTATTTCTCTGTCTTTTGTCTGTGGTTAGTCCTGATTTTTATCGGCTATCTGTTCTTGAAAAAACGTATCGTTGGCTTGTTACGAGAATTGCGTATGCCTACTTTGCTGGCGTTTTCTACCGCCTCATCAGAAGCTGCCTTTCCCAAAACCTTAGAAGGTCTAGAACGCTTTGGGGTTAAAAACCGTATCGCTTCTTTCGTATTACCCTTGGGTTATTCCTTTAACCTTGATGGTTCTATGATGTACTGTACCTTTGCCACCGTATTCATCGCGCAAGCTTATGGCATAGAATTGACGCTAGGTACGCAGGTCACCATGATGTTGATACTCATGCTCACATCCAAAGGTATGGCAGGTGTGCCGCGTGCTTCCTTGGTGGTGATTGCAGCTACTCTTGCACAATTTAATATTCCTGAAGCGGGACTCTTGCTTTTACTCGGTGTTGATCATTTCTTAGATATGGCACGTTCTGCGACCAATGTGATTGGTAATGGCTTGGCGACTGCCGTGGTGGCTAAGTGGGAAGGCGAGTTGGGTGAGCACATTGAGGGTGAACTGGCGGATCAAAAATTACCGTAAATAGCTGAGTAAAAATTCAGTTCTTCATGACGAAATTGAAGATTACGCTTGTTCCGTTTTTTTTACTGACGATAAAATACTCAGGAAAGCTGGCTCACGTAGAAATCTGAAGAGTGAGGGGAATTTTTTAGCCATATGAGTGTCCAAGGGAGCGCCGATCAACAAAAAGGTCGGCGTTTTTTTATCGATGAAAAGATGAGGTGAAAATGAAAAATAATAAGTTGAGATGTTTTATCGTGGCGGCATTCATGTTGACGCCCTTGTCCTTGTGCATCAGTTTTATGCCAGCGGCGTTGGCACAAACATCGGCGCAAACTCCCAAAAAGAAGAGTGACAAACTCAGTCTAGAACAAATCATGGCGCACCCTGATTGGATGGGCATAGCACCAGAGCGTCCCTATTTTAGTATCGATGGTCGTAGCGTGTATTTCCAACGTAAAAAAGTTGACAGTGAATTGCGCGACTTGATCAAAGTGAGTGTGAAAGGTGGCGAAGCAAATCCACCACATCCACTTACAGCAGCAGAAGTGGCGGTAGCGGAAGCGGAGCAAAAATGGACTAGTACTGATCGCAGTCAAACCGTGTGGCTACGCAATGGCAATTTGTTCTTGCATCAAAACGGCAAGCAACAACAGCTCACCCGTACTGGTGAAATGATGGGCATTCTTGGCTTTGTTGCGAAAGACGTAGTCGCTACGCGGCGCGAA
>JAIELM010000078.1 GCA_019752975.1 Undibacterium sp.
AAGGCAGCACCTGGCGTGCCCTCGGTATCGTAGCCACCAGTATTACCAGCTGTGATCGAGCGCAGCACCTCGGTGAGAGTAGTGGCACCAGAATGGACTATGTCGTCGCGCGTGATAATCTGAACCGCCGCGGCCGTTTCTGTGTCGACGCGTTTGATGCGAGAACCAGTAATTTCAACACGCTGACGAGTGTTGTCTTGGGTCTGAGTTTGTGCTTGCGCATGCTGCGATATTGCACCGATGGTAGCTGTGCCAAATGCAAGCATGATCGCTTGCACAAATAAAGTATTCTTATAATAGATGTGTTTGCTTAACATTACATTTCCTATTTTTTAATATAGCGGGAGTCTCACAAAGGCTAGAACGGGGTACGAGAACGAACTGGTTTAAACCGAGATTTCAATTAGGCGTACACTCGTTGCGTTTTCAAACCCTAATGGAAATCTTGATTAATTCAGACTCAATGACAAAAATGAGTGTCCCAAAGTGTGTTTGTTTTTTTGGGAAAGCGCGCAACAAATCCTGCGCAAAATGCACAAACCTGCTGCTATTTATTGAACAAGATTTCCATTTGGCGCAGCTTAGGTGCGATTTGAGTGTTAGCGATACATTTCAGGTCAGTTTTGCTGCTTTGATTTGCCAAAAACCATGGCATATCATTCTCAATAAAATTACCTTGACCAGAATTCGTGTGGCCAATATCTACAAAACTGCTACTAATTGGATGGTGTTTTATTGGCTGGCCGAGCGTCTTTGACGACGGAAACTCGCCGGCGGCATGCCAAAATAGGCTGTGAAACTACGAGAGAAATGGCTAGCGTTGTGAAAACCGCATTCATAGGCAATATCAACAATGCGATTGTTTGCGCTCATTAATGCGTCACAAGCGCGTATCAGTCTTTGCTTCATCATGTATTGGTATGGCGGCAGGCCAACCGCCAGCCTGAACGCCCTAGAAAAATGTGATTCACTTATTCCGCAGAGTCCGGCTAGCTCGGCAATCGACACATCTTCTGTTTTGCTTTCCGCGATATGTGCGAGCACTTTGCGTAGGCGCACACCACTGAGACTACTGACCTCGGTTTGCCGCAAGGGTTTCGTATAATGCTCCAGCAAATATATTACTAAAGATGAAACGAGGTAGTCGCAAAACTGATTCGCCAGTGGACCAGCCAGCAAATTGGCATCTAGAATTTTGTGTACAAAATCGAGTACATGACGATCCGATGTGAACATATTTGCAGCGAGTTCCAAAGACTTCAAATCGCCTCTTTGAAAACTCAATTGATCCACCAAATCTAGAGGAATAAAGAGATTAACAATGTCGCAGCCACTCATACGACTCCAGTAGCCGAGTCCGCTTGGCGGACAGATACGAAAACGATTTGCCGCGATCAAGCCAGCCCAAATTTGCTTATTGTTAGACCAAATTCTTGCCTCTAAAGGTTCAAGCATGACCGAAATTCGGTAGCTCCCTGGGTGCGGACTTAGCGTCTGAATTAATTCATCGGCCTGATCTGAGGTCCAACGAACAACGGATGCCTTGGAGGAAGGTAGTGGACCTATGCACGTTTGCAGAGGCGCAGAAACACCGCTAAGTGCAAACCAGCACTTAAGCGCATCAGCACTGTTGATAATCGACTCGGACATAAATGCAATCGGTTGAATTGTATTATTATTCACATGAGATAATTCGATTTTAACGGAGAAATATACATTTAACTTCTTGAATTTTGGCAAATCTTCCAGTTCTACGATGGAAATAAAAGAATTTTCCAAATAAAATTCATTCTAATTTTTATAGTTGATTAGGAGTTCACATTTTTATTGTCTACGAAACTCTGACAACAATATAAATCTGCATAGATGACATATTGGTGTCCAAGCATGTGATCCGAGCGTGTGCAAAAATGGTGTCGCGAAAGTTACGAGTAGCGTATTGCTCTCATGCAGTGGATTATCCTAAATTCCTCTGTTGGACGGGTTCGAGTGTGCATTTTTCCGCGTCTTTGGCAAGGCATAAATACCTTTGGTGCTGGGGAATCATCCCTTGCAGGGGATGACCGTTACGTTGGCAAGTAGCATGCTACTTGAATTCCCAACTACACCGCGACGACGACGCAACCTTCACGTTGATAGGAGGAGGATACTTCACTGAAGTATCGAAACAGTCCAAAGGGCGTAGAGGGGAATTCTGGCGACATGTCGCCAGCCCTCGCAGCAGTCTGCGCATACTTGCGCAGATGCGCCCTGCAAGGGCGGAAAAGTGTGCAATCGAACTCGTAGCGGCCTCACCAAAATGGTGATCTTTAAAACAGCGTAAAAGTCAATATTCATGCGGCTTACCAGACCGTTTGTAGCGGTCAACAGAGGAATTTAGGATTATTCCTACCTGACCGTGTAACGCCCTTCACGCCACGCTGGCAATTCGAAAAATACACACTTGTACCGATCTAATCGCGGTTTCTAGGTTTAATCGAGATTTTTCACAAGGATTTGAGATGCTGACGGATAGATTTTTCTAGGCAATTTTGGCTCAAAGGAGGCGTCAATCGCTAGGGAAGCGCGGTAAGACATGGGACTGTTCCATCCCAAAACACCATCAAGCTACTTAAGCAAAACGATTAACGCCCCCGAAACTGGTGCTTCAAAACCAAGCTACTGCTCGCAATTAAACTGTTTAAACCCATCAATAACGGCACATTGACATGCCCGGGCAAGAGCCAAATCTGCCCACGCGGAGCAGAGATACCAGTACAAGCGCTTATGACAGGTGAGACCCAACTCGCCTCGGTACTCACATCCAAAAGCAGATCGCCGTCAGAATTGGTGTGCAGATAAATTGTTCCACCCAATGCTAAGTTAAGACAGATTCCCTGACCGACGGTATTTTGATCCTTGATAAGATTTTGTAATTCTTGATTATTGAATTCTATCCAGCCCTCAAATTCCGCTGGAGTTTCTAACATGATCCAATCATGGTTAGGTAAAGATGTGTCATCGAAATGCATAAAAAAAGCTAAAAAATAGGTTGAACGTACTATACCTCAATCGGTCAAACGGAAAGCAAAAAAACCTAATTTCATGCATCTTAGACAATTTGCTGCTGTGCAGTGCAGAAAAAATGAAAAAAAAAGCCGGAATAGCATTTTTTCTCTTTACTGTTTAGCCATAAATCGATTATGTTACGCAGGTTTACTAAAATAGATCCTCTTCTCTTCGATTCTCTTCCAGTTGAAGAGGAATAAGAAACTCAATTATCGTATTTGCCTTAAGGAAACACTATGTTATTTGAACGCGTGAAATCGCTGGACCAGATATTAGAGTCCGCAGAAAAGAAAGGCCTAAAACGCCAACTCGGGTGGTTTGACCTCATGATGTTGGGCGTAGGTGCCGTTATCGGAACGGGTATTTTTGTTTTGACCTCAGTGGCAGCAAACAAAGCAGGCCCTGGCATGATGTATAGCTTCATTATTGCGGGTTTTGTTTGTGTTTTGACCGCATTAATTTATGCTGAAATCGCTGCTATGGTTCCAGTGTCAGGTTCCGCCTATACCTATTCGTACGCTGTGCTGGGAGAATTAGTTGCCTGGATGGTGGGCTGGGCCTTGATTTTGGAATACGCGGTTGCCGCTGGTGCTGTTGCAGTCGGTTGGGCGGGTTATATGAATGGCCTATTACGAGCTCAGGGCTTGGGTTTGCCACTCTCATTAACTGCT
>JAIELM010000318.1 GCA_019752975.1 Undibacterium sp.
CGGTGACTCTAGCTTTAAAGTGTTTGGTAGTGCGGGTCGTTACCACGTTCAAATTCCTACTAATGTAACAATTCGTGGTGCTAGTCGTGCTACTAATACGATACAATATTTCTCCTACACTGGGGTTGATGCTAACGCTCAACCACTTGGTTTAGTGCCATTAGGTGATCCAACTTCAGCCAATAACGAATTGGGACAACGTAAAGATCCACGCACAATTTCGGCCACCAACATGGAGCCGACATTCCAAGATGAAATGACTTTAGGTTTCGAAAAAGCCTTTTCACCAGAGCTAAATTTTGGCGTGAAAGGTACATATCGTCAACTTAAAGCAACTGCGGATGACTGGTGTGATCAACGCCCAGTTGATGCATGGGCACTACGTAACAAAGTTGATACTTCCCACTGGGATTTCGGTCTTGGTTGCGTAATTGTCAATCCAGGTAAAGACATAGACCTTTTGGTTGATTTTACCAATGGCGATGGCAAGGTCGGTAAAACGTTAACACCGGTACATTTGACTGCAGCTGAAACTGGATTGCCAAAAGCCACACGTGTGTATAAGGCACTTGATGTATTTGCCGAACATCCAATGCGTAATGGTTGGTATGGTAAAGTCAACTATACATGGGCACGTAGTACTGGTACGACAGAAGGTCAAACAAATTCTGACACCGGCCAAGCAAACGTCAGTATTACAGCAGTTTGGGACTTTGCCGAGTTGATGCAGTATGCTGATGGTTTGTTACCAAATAACCGCACTCACCAACTCAAAGCTTTTGGTTACTATCAATTAGCTCCAGAATGGACTGCCGGTGCCAATTTATTGGTTGCTAGTGGTCGTCCTAAGAGCTGTTTAGGTCGTGCGGCAACAGCAGAAGCACGTGGATTGGGCTATGGTAGTGCCTTCCATTGGTGTAAAGATGCTAATGGTGTAGCTCAACCTGCACCACGTGGTTCTTTCGGTACTTTGCCAACAGATATGCGTTTAGATATGAACTTAGTTTACACACCTGTAATTTTGGGCGGTGTTTCATTCAAAATGGACATATTTAATTTGACCAACCGCCAAGTTGCTCAGAACGTGGAAGAACGCCGCGAAACTGCTGCTGGTATTCGTGCAGATTATGATCGTATAATTAGCTACACAACAGCACGTCGTATGTCGCTCACTGTGGAATACAATAAAAAGTTTTAATGCAAACTTGATCAGTAAGTTACTTTAAGTTTTTTTCACAATTAAAACCACCAGTGTGAACTGGTGGTTTTTTTTGTGGCTAGGAAAATATAATGTAAAAAAACACCAACCAATAAAGTTGCGGTAGTGACGGTGGTTACTCCTCGCCCCCCCCGCACAGATCAGTACTTGCAGCACTGCTGCATACTGCTTTCGCCAAAGGTCTAGACGTAAAATCGTTCTTGCGGAAGCGGATGGACTACCTTGCAGGGCGGAAGGTATTTCTTAACCAGTCGACCGAACCGGCACCACAGCAATCTGTGTCGCTGACTTCTTCGCATCAGAGCGTGTCGCCAAGCGCGACCCACTTCAGTACGAAAGGAATTCAAGCGACGCATGTTACCCGGCACTGCGTAGTAATTGAAATACCCTTTTACCACACGACCCAACCAACGCCCCACAACTTGTATCGGCTCATGGTATCGCCGCATCAATGTCGGGCGAATAGCCACTAGCGATACACCCATTCGCTTCTTGACACTCAATCTGATTATTGCTCCGGCTCGATGAAATCTTAAACGGCATACTTCACCCGTTTGTCTTGAAAGAAGTTTATGACGCGTTCTGGATTTTGCTTCAGCATCGCCATATGGAGGATGGCGGCTTCACGTAGTTTTGCTTTACTCCGAACGGGCACGCGCTTTCCCATATCTTGTTTTAGATAGGCGTTGAGACGTTCCTCAGGATTGAGTGGGGGCTGTAGCTGGGAAAGTAGAATAACTCAATTTGATCTTTCCACTCTGCTACCCATGCCTTCACAATTTTGCTGTGATGCACCCGCAAATTATCAAGAATCAGGAAGATCTTTTTACCCGCATCTTTGATCAAAGCGACCAAGAATTCGATCAACTTTTTGGCATCAAACGCATCCTCAATGATCATCCAGCGTGTCTTGCATTGATTGGTCTCCGTGGCAATCATCGAAAATTTTTCCCGCGCGCCACCGATCCTCATCGCCACCGGCGTCGTCCCCGCCGGAGCAAAACTTCTACCGTACACATCCGTATTGACCAGTGCCGTCTCGTCGCCCCAATGTATTTCAGCACCTTCTGTCGCAAAAGGCCTATTGTCGGGAGCACAATTTGGATCCGGTCAGGTTGTCGAGGTGGGTGCTGCGCTACGACATTTCCAAGGACGCTTTGCGTCGCGGTTCTGCAAAAATAAAGGCGCTCCCTTTGCGGGTCGTGGAGCGTACTTCTGCATTTACAAGTAATCTGGTTACTGCGCCAGCATCTACACACCATCCCGACTTCGTTTTACGTGGGCAGCACAATTAGACACTCAGTTTGCCGAGCGAGACTTGTCCGATCTGGCTAGGACAACTATTGCAGGGCTAACATGAAAAGGCCACCTGCAGCGAATTGCGCCCACCAAATTCATCTTTTAATCTTGCGTTGCTTGGCTCGGCTTGAGTACGCTCTTTGTAGCGCTGCGCTTCATGCGGTGTAAATCTTTTTTCTCTCCACTACTTGGATTTTGATCAATTAAAGGAACATGCCCTAGAATGCGACTATGTTCACGTAATTCCTCACTGCAGTAAGCCGTGTCCATCACGTCATAAAAATTGGTCACTCGTTCTGCGCTCATCATCGCTAGCGCCACCGGCGCTTGACTGTCGTGCACTGAGGTGCTAGTGAGTAGTTCTGAAATCACGACGCCGCAATCAGCTGTATCTAAATGTAGCTTGCACACATTCCAAGAATTTTTGTAGCCTTGTGCATTGCACTTAGTCCCACGGTCCGTGCCCTTAGGAAGTTCCGCTAATATTGCCGCTGTGGCTATGCGGGTTTCTTTTTCTTCTTTGGGGAGCGTACTTCGTCTTTTTTGGGACGCCCTCGGCCGTACTTTTTTACCTCTGGCGTCAATTCCAGTTTTTCTTTTTCTACGCTGTCAGACACAACTTTCTTAACTGGCTATTTTTTGATGAGTGCTTCATGCACTTTTTCGGCTAATTGTACCTGACTAAATTCATCAAAGGCAGGTGAGAAACTCGCTTCATGTGGCAACTTCTTCCACATCGCAAAACCACAAATACGACACGAGACTATCCATCGTTATTCGCTCAATCAAGGCAGTTGTGGTCACACATCCTAATACCGCCTTTACAACAAAGGCGCTGGCTAAGGCATCTTTGTCGTGCGGCTTGAGTCCTATCCCTTGCCAACTCAATGTTGTGAATTCCTCTATCCTGACCCAATCGAGTATGTGGATGAGCTTTTCTAATTTCGGTGTGAGTGCACCATGTTCTTACCGATATTCAGGAATTAATTCTTTTTACAGTACATTCCGACGTTGCGTTATGAGGTTGCGTTGTGTAGCATTCATATCTGGTGACGGTGTTTATCTGATAATTCACATCTTGCCAGAAATGGCCACCCTTTACTCTTCTTTTCCCCATATATCCCCAGTAACTCTGCTTACGCTTCGCATTTTGCAAGAGGCCCTGTCCTCAATTTTTAGAAATATGTGCAAG
>JAIELM010000087.1 GCA_019752975.1 Undibacterium sp.
GTTCGATAATTTTTAGATTTTGAACGTGGGTTGAAAAACGAAAACCCTTCAACGCCGAGGCGCAGAGAAATAGAGGAGCGCAGAGATTTTCTCCGGTTTTCTCAGTGTCTCGGCGCCTCGGCGTTGAGGGGTTTTTAATGAAGAATTACTATAGTATTTAATTAGGCTTGGTATAAAGTACTGCCTGCGGCTCTGCGGCTCTGCGGCTCTGCGGCTCTGCGTCCTGCGTCCAGCCAGCGCAATTTTGCGTAAGCCCTAAATTTACACCCAGATACCAATGCGTCGAATCAGATTTTCTTTACAGCGCCTGATAAAATTGCGCGTTCACCTTTTAAGAGTTTTATGAACCAACGAATCGCATCAAGCGCTAGTAGTGATCAACAAATACCTGCAAAATTAATTGGTCAATTTGGTGACTGGAATAGTAAGGCTAAGCTTTACCCTATCTTCAGCGAAACTTGGTTTCGTCTGAAGATGCGTTCGTATCGACTCATCATGGTATTCATTGCGATTCTCACTTTGGCGACGCTGATCATTCTGCCGCCGGATAAGAGCGCGAGATATTATTTGGGTTTCTTTTTATTGGGTTTTTCTTTTATTTTGGCGATATTTGCGGGACGATTTTTAGCGGTTGTGGTGTGTAAGCGCAGATGGTCTAGCAAAAAAGAAGGTTGGGGCGTATGTAGTGCGATTGTCATAGGATGGTTACTCGCGTTGCTAGTTCTGATCATTGGCAATGAAGTACTTAGACCTATAAGAGAACAGCTTTACGCAAGCGCATCTTCAGAATCAACAAGTGCCGCAAAAGCGCCCTATACTTCGCCAAAGAGTAATACGCAACATACAGGTTTGTCACCTGCATCATTAAGCTCAACATCAGACAAAAGTAAAAACGAAAATGAGGATGAAGCCGAGCTAGCTGTACGAAGCAATGCGGGCATTGTCAACTTTGCGATATATATCATCGTGATTTTAACCCTAGGCGGGGTATTTGATCTTTTACCCTACTTTCGTCAACGTATGGTCATTAAAGAAGCGCAAGCTCAAGAAGAATTAGAGCGCTATAAATTTGAGCGCAATCAAGCAGAAATGCGCTTATCAATTTTGGCCAGTCAAGTGGAACCGCATTTTCTCTTCAACACGCTTTCCGGCGTGCGTTCTGCTATGTTGAGTGATCCGGCCTGTGGCGTCAAAATGATCGATCATTTGGTGGCCTATTTCAGAGCAACTATACCGCAAATGCGCGATGACGGGCGGGCAAAATTAAGCGATTTGGCGACCCAATTAACTGCCATTCGCGCTTACTTAGGACTGATACAAATTCGCTTTCCGCGTTTGGAAGTCGAGATCGACAATACCGATGATTTGTTGGACTGTATTGTTCCCCCTTTGATGCTGATTTCATTGGTGGAAAATGCTGTCAAACATGGCATAGAGCCGAAAAAAGGCGCCGTCAAAATTAGTGTCGTGTCAAAACAAGTGATGATAGACAACGCCCAAAAATTACAGATTAACGTGATAGATAATGGAGTAGGATTTGGTGGCGCCACATCAGGAACTGGGATAGGGCTAAGCAATATCCAAGAAAGACTAAAACAACTTTATGGAGATCAGGCCGCATTAACACTGAGTAGTAGAGACGAAGGCGGAATTGAAGCGAGTTTGATTTTGCCATTTACAAAGCGCCATCAACATTAGCCTATGAACCGACCCACAGCCATCATCGCCGACGACGAATATTTACAACGTGCAGATCTAAGACGCATGTTGGAAAAATCCTGGCCCGAACTTAACATCGTTGCTGAATGCGAGGATGGACAAGAAGCCTTAGAGGCCATCGTCGATCATCAAGTAAATTTTGCGTTTTTAGATATAGGCATGCCCGAATTAAGTGGCCTAGATGTAGCGCGGGCAAGCGACGGAAAATGCCGCGTGGTATTCACTACCGCTTACGACAATTACGCAATCGAAGCCTTTCAGCTCGGTGCATTAGACTATTTATTAAAGCCGATTTTAGAAGATCGTCTTAGCCATACGGTGAAACGTTTATCAGCAGAATTTGAACTACGCGATGCGACAAAAGAGGCACATCATCAAAACGATATGTTACGCAAAATGGCTGAACTTGATCAAAGGCTGCGTGAGATAAAAAGTGTGGACAAGATCCGTTGGTTAAGTGCCAGTGTCGGTAAAGTGATTAAAATTATTCCTATCGAAGACGTGCTGTATTTTGAGTCTGATTTACGTTACACCCGCGTCGTCACGGCGAAAGACGAAGCCTTCATCCGCACTTCTTTACGTGAGCTACAACAGGGCCTAAACCCGGAAGAATATTGGCAAATTCATCGTGGCACGGTCGTGAATATCAAAGCGATTGATCAAGCGAGACGCGACGAATTTGGCAATATCCATGTTGAGTTACGTGGGCGTGATGAGCACCTCAAAGTCAGTAACTCGTATGCTTGGCGGTTTAAGGGTATGTGAGTGAATTGTTCCATGAGCATTTCATGACCTAAAGAGGCGCATTCATGCGCCCCAATAAGTGGTTCACCGCTTTTTCTCTAACGACTTATTTCGTCTCAATTACAGTTCTATCTGACCATGTTGGTCGATGAGAATTTGTGCAAAATTGCCTCAGCGAGGATATCGCTTCAAGTAGAAACGCTTTTGCGTAAGTCCGAAAAACTTCAAAATGAGACGGAACAAAAATATGAAAAATATTCTCCATAAGCTAGCACTGTGTTCTCTATTTGCCTTATCCCTTCCCGCTTGTGCGGAGGATGCACAAGGCGATTGGATAGGGAAAATTGCAGGACAACTTCGCCTTCATGTTCATGTAGAAAAAACTCCTCAGGGAACTTGGACTGTGAACGTAAGAAGCCCAGACCAAGGCAATATGAAGATGGACGCGAATCAAGTGAACATCACCGAACAAAGCTTGTCTTTTGCCATTAGCAGCAAAAGCGCGAGCTTTGATTCCAAATGGGATGACACTTCTAAAACTTGGATAGGGCAATGGCATCAAGGCCAAGATTTGCCCTTGAATTTAAGTCGTATGGATGCCCAGACTGCCAATGCCGCCAACATGCCGTCTAAGCGCCCACAAGAAGAGAAAATCAGTAAGGACACACCGCCTTATCGTTCAGAAGACGTGAGTTTTAGTAGCAAGGATAAGCAATTTCAATTAGCGGGAACCTATAGTGCGCCCTTAGGACGTGGGCCATTTCCCGCCGTGATTTTGGTGCACGGTTCAGGCCGTAATACCAGGGACGAGGAAATTCTCGGACATAAAATTTTTCTTGTTCTCGCGGACCACTTAAATCGCCAGGGTGTGGCGGTACTACGCTATGACAAGCGCGGCACGGGAGCATCTAAGGGCGATTATGCTAAAGCAACCAGTGTCGATTTTGCTGACGATGCGCAAGTAGCGCTCGCTTATCTGCGTGGTAGAGCAGAGGTAAATCAAGAGAAAATCGGTGTGATCGGTCACTCAGAAGGCGGCATGATTGCGCCTATGCTGGCCAATCGTGAGCAACATTTGGCTTTTGTAGTGATGTTAGCTGGACCTGGAATTCGTGGTGATAAGCTCTTGCCAGAACAAAAAAAATTGGTGATGACGCTAGGTGGCGCATCGGATAAAGACATCCAAGACACTTATAAATCCGATCAAAAAATATATGCAGCACTCGCTAATTCCAAGAGCAATGTA
>JAIELM010000291.1 GCA_019752975.1 Undibacterium sp.
CTTTCAACTGAACTTTCAACTGACTAAGATCAACAGAATTGACCTGCGCTTTATCCTGCATTAAAGTGGGTTCTTCTAAGGCCGGACTGGCACGAGAAACCTCGATCACGACTGGCTCAGTCAACAAAGCATCAAGTAACGCCAATACACTTGTAGGTCTTTCTTGCCAACGATAGGCAAAGCCACTTTGCAGCACCAGCCACTGTCTAGCGTTCAAGCCAGTTGGCTTGAGCGTTTGCTGCTCTCGCCTATCATGCTGAAGCTGAAGCTGATCGGCAAATGGCAGTGTTCCATGGATCATCTGATAAATCATGACCGCTACCGCATAAACATCGAGTGTGGGATCTAAGGTATGTTGATAGGCACCCGCTTCTGGCGCTCGGTAACCTAGAGTACCCGCGCCGTGACTCTCTGTTTGCGGCACACCCAAAGCACGTGCGGCAATGCCAAAATCGAGCAATTTGATTTCACCGTGACGGGTTAAAAATAGGTTACTCGGTTTTAAATCACGATGAACTAATCTATGTTTTTCCCAAGCGTATTGGAGAGCGAGCGCCACTGGTTGCAATAGACTACAAGCGCGCTCTAACGAACATATACCTTGTTCTAGCAAATGCTTATCAAGACTCTGGCCATCAAGATATTCCATAATGATGAAGTGACTCGCGGTGGCAGTATCTTGTCCCCAGTCATACATGCGCACAATATTTTCGTGAGCTAATTGTCGTACCAAGGTGGCTTCTTCGATCAATAATTTGGCGTGAATTGCACTTTGACTTAATTGCGGCAAAACGATTTTGAGTGCCAGCATCTCACCCTGTCCGAGTTCCGCCATCGTACCTAGGTCACTGGCTTGCCAGACTTGTCCCATGCCGCCTTGACCCAACAAGCGTTCTAAACGATAACGACGATTTTTTTGTCCAATTTCCTGCCCTACTTGCAAACATAAGTCAGTACAACTTGGCGAATTTACGATAGCCTTACTAGGCAATTTGGCTGGACTGAACTCGACTTCTAGAATCACATTTTTATGGTGACCGTACTCTTGCTCGGTAATAAGTCCCTCCTCGAACAGCGCACGAAGAGCACGTATTTTTTCTGTTGCAACTCGTTCCATTGTCGACCTATTTTCGCGATGCGCTTGGTGTAGGCTGTACGTTGTTCTGAGCCATCGTCAAATCCACTTGATGACGTCGCATGAGCGCCGATTCTTTATCTCGATAATCACGTTCTTCACGCAGCTGCTCGCGCGCCAATGAAAACGCCTGCTCCAAACTCATCCCATTTTGCCGCGTCACGTTTGCCGCTATTTTCTCAGTGGCTAAGATTTGCTCAGCGCTCATGCTGGCATGGGTCTGCAACTTCAACATATCCACCAGCAAGGCCGCATTCGCGGTATCGGCAGTCGCCACTTTTGCGGTCTCGCTAAAACTCGCGATGGTAGTAAGTCGGTCAATCGCGATACGCTGCAATAGCGCTACTTGAGATTGCTCTGCGAGTAGGCGTTCATGCTCAAGTTTTTGCAGGTCTAATTTTTCGGCGCTTTGGACGGCGAGGGTTTTCGTCGCCCACAACCATTGCGCATTTTCCTCTTGCAACTTCAATTGCAAACGTTTTTCATCCGCGTCTAATTCGTTCAACCTCGCTTGCTTGCGCTGTTGTAGCAATTGTAGTTCGTACATAGTATTCACATCGAGTGTGCGTAAGAGCTTTTCATGTTGCGCCAATCCATCGGCATCTTCAATACCACGCTTGACCGCCTCGGTTTTTTGTTTCAACTCCAATGACTGCAATTCATTTTGCAGCTTAGCTTGTTGTAGTTGATGCACGTGCTCTTGCTGCAGCATTTGTAACGACGCTTTATTTTCGAACTGCTTTATTTCAGACGCAGTACGCATATTAATTTGTGCCAAACGTCTTTCGTTCTCCCACACTGCGGATTCATGTATGCGCTCCAACGCTTTCTTGCTCTCCTGATGGCTAAGCGTTTTTTGCGCTTCACCAGCACCACGTTCACAAGCCTGTTTGCGAGACTTGGCATCCACCGTTCGCGCATACAATTCCAACTCACTCTCGCGAATAGTCTGAAGGCGCTCAGCTTCATCCTGTGCTAATTTCGCTCGCGTTAATCGTCCGCGTGCCTTGCTATAATCGGTGCGCAAATACAAACGCGCCAAATCTTGGCCAAATTGTTGACGCATTTCTTCTCGTGTAAAACGTAGCCGAATCTGCTCGCTTTCGAGTTCAATTTTTTGCCACTCCTCCGCGCTGTACAAGGTTTGTAGTCGCTTGGCTTGCTCCAATTGTTCCTGTTGTCCATCTGCGATCAACCAGTGCCTTGCTCGTTGCTCGCCCAGTGCATCATGACCAGCACCGAGTTTATCGTGGCGCAAGTTCAATATAGAAAACTGCTCGAAAACCAAGCCATAATCGACAAAATGGGTGCTCAAAGCGACTTGTAAATGTTGCGCCAACTGTTGCTGTAATTGGAGATTTCCAGCCATTTCGCGCAGTGATCGAGTGCCAATAAATTCAGCAGAAAACTGCCGTAAAGCCGGCAATAATTGATCCTGCAAATCGGCAAGAACAAGCCGACCCGCGCCACGCATAAAGTGATGCGCAAAAGCGAACGCGGCACCGACCTTAACGCTGCATGAACACTGTAGCGTCAGCTTGAGAAACTCCACCGTATACAGATCTTCCAGCGTCAATTGCAGCGACGAAGCAGCTTGCGAAGTGATGAAAATATCGCCCTTAGTGGATGAATCTCCCGTTGGAGAAAAAAAGGCAAGCTGTTGCATCAGCAGGGCCTCGGTATAACGCCCCACCATCAACTCAGTCGCGTCATTTGCTCCCACCAAATAAGCACGAGCAGTGATAGGAATATGCACCTCAGCGTACTTCTCAAATAGCGCTTGCAATTGGGTATTTTCAATCAACCAAGCCAATTCGTCCTTTGCGGGCATCCAGCGATTGCTCATTGGTACCGGGACAAAAGTCTGACTCCGCAAAGAATTCGCGCACTGCTCACAATACACAGCATCACGCGCACATAAGTGATCACAACGTGGGCAATGAAGACCTCCACGACCAAATAGTTTCAACATAAGCGCCCCCTGCGGCATGCCCTACACAACCAAAATACAGCTAAGATACAGCCAAGATACAGATAAGATGCGACTAAGCATAAATACTACCCGTATCAAACAAAATGAAAGAAGTAAAAAGAGGGAGTAAATGCCATCAACTCGGGAAAATGCTTGTCTTCAGTAGAGATTTTCCATTCGAGCTAAAAGCTAGCCACCTTAACGAGCGGAATAGACACAAGAGCAAAGAGAAACTGGTAGCAAAAACCCAGCCTAATCCATAGATTAAATCCAACAAAAACCCGTAAACTACACCGAAAGAGCATATCCTCTTATAACCATTCAACGATGCTGGGAGTCTCATGAATTTCTTACCATTTTCTACCTCCACAAAAATTGCCGCCCTCTTTGTGGCCAGCCTACTATGCGCTTGCGGCGGCAAATCAAACACCTCTACTGCGACGACAAGTACTCCAGCCTCCGCCCCTAGTTTAACGGCAATAAGCATTAGCCCGAGTCCCGCTACCATCTCGATTGCAGGCACGCAGCAGTTCACCGCCAGTGGCAGTTACTCAGACGGTAGCACCGCTGCGATTACCAAAGACCTCGTTTGGA
>JAIELM010000152.1 GCA_019752975.1 Undibacterium sp.
CAAACAGGCCGATTCATTGATGCTTTTCTGTTGAAAAATATAGACAATCGATGGCAAATTATTAGTAAGGCAGCGGTCAAACAAGTGTCGAAACAAAACGGCGTGAGAATTTTGTTCATCCTGTCCAATGCCCACTTTCATGGTACTTCGCAGTTGCCAGCTGGAGCTAGTTTTGCAGAAATCGTCAATGCCTACCACACCTTTAAACAAGCTGGTTACACCGTTGATTTTGTTAGCCCAGAAGGCGGTGCGGTACCACTTGCTTACATTAATACGTCCAGTCCATTAGAAAAGGAATATTTGTATGACAGTGACTTGATGTTTGCGTTGAAAAACACCAAGAAAGCGAGTCAATTGTTGGCCAAGGATTATCGCGCCGTTCATTATATTGGCGGCAGTAGTGCCATGTATGGTGTCGCAGATAATCAAGAGATATCCCGCTTGGTGATGGATATTTATGAACAACACAAAGGAATCATTTCATCCGTATGTCATGGCACCGCAGGCATCGTTTATCTTAAAACAAAAGAGGGTAAATACTTGGTTGAAGGTAAGAGAATTAGTGGCTATCCTGAGGATTTCGAACGAACGACCGCAGAGTACTTTAAGCAATTTCCCTTCTTAATTAAGCAAACAGTCACCGAGCACAAAGGTTCTTTTCATTTTGGTAAACCAGATGATCCCTATATTGAAGTCGATGGGCGGGTTGTGACCGGACAAAACTACCAATCATCGGCCTTAGTAGCTCAAGAGATTATTAAACAACTGCAGAGAGAAGCGAGCTCTGTGAAATAAAATTGTGCGAACAAAATCAAGCTCTGGCCTGTTCCGCCTATGCAATCCATGTAAAGTGATACTAAGATGCTTTTGGCGCCAATGAGGTCTAAGCTGGAATCTGCTGCAACTAGGCCAGAGGATAGCAAGAAATTTTGCCCGATTTTGCAAGGCTGAGGCGTACCCTGGACATGATGTTGTTTTTTCTGCGATGTTTGCATATGTCGCGGTGCGGCGTATATTTTGCATCTGCAAGTGTGCAGATACGTCGCTGTGCGCTAGCCGATAATTTGAGTGGTACGATACTGTCATTTTTTTGAAGATACGATGATGCGCAATCGCTTTGCTTTCTATGCATTTTTCCCCTTGGTGGCATTTTCGACGGTACTGATTCCTATTAGTTGGTTGGTTAAATTGGTATTGATCAGTGTGGGCATGTTTCCGATTTCACTCATATTGGGTATTGCTTTAATACCCGTCTTTGCCGCCGGGGTGGCGCTCTGTAGCGTGGGCATGATCTCGCTTTGGATCTCCTTGCGATGGCAGAAAAAAATGGTGCGTTTAATGAGCCTACTGCCGATGATTTTTGTTCCGATTTGCATTTACTTGGGGCATTCTTTTGCTCACTACTTGTCACAGAAAGAAGGCGATCATCTATTTACTCAATTCGATGTGCTCAGCTTACAGGCGTATTTTCTATACCCTTTTTTGACGTTCATTTTAGCTATTCTGAGCTGGACAGGTCGATCACTGCCGTCGGGTGAACCGGCCATTACCAAGGATACGCTAGGGAAAATTCTGGGAATGTGGTGCGTGATTTTTCTATTTTGGGCTATTTCTGTTTTCACTTTGTTGATCACACAAAGCTCTGTCAGGCAATATTTGGCGCAACTGCGCATCGACCACGCAGATGTGATCGAAGTCGATGGCGTTAAACATCCTATCGTAGAGGCTATTTGTGCCGGACAATTGGCGCGAGCCGATCAATTGATTGATGACCGTGCCAATGCTCTAGATATGGGGAGTGTTAGTTACGTGATTTCTACGTGTTTAAAAAAACGTATTGGTGATTTGCAAAAACATACGCCACCGCGATTTTATGTTGAGCGTGTCCCTGTGACGCTCAAGGCGATCCTCGCCTACGAGCGTGCTCAGTCTGGAGCAGCGCAAAATGGATGTACGCCATTGCGTTCACTACTACTAAAGCCCATCTTCCAAGATAATATTAATGAGCAGGGGCTACTAGCCTTTACTCGCTTAGGCTTACCGATCAATTGTCAAGAAAAGATGAATGATGGGACTAGCTATCCGCTGTGGTGGAGTATTGCCTTTGTCGATAATGATGGGCAGCCTTATCGAGTCAGTTATGACCACCTTATACGACTGGAAAAACACGATATTTCGCTGTTGGAAACAGATAGCACCGGCCAACAATTTTTAAGCGCTAATTGGAATGATTTTCAAAAAAAAATCGAAGATCGCGCTTTATTGTATCTTGTCGAGCGCGGACTAGAAACGGGAGTAACCCGGCCAGGGAGACATGCATTAAGTATAGAACTGATGTTACGTCGTTTTGGCTATCGTGATAGCGAAGTTGGGTCAGCCGAGTTCAAAAAATTATTGGTGAGTATTGGTGAGCCTAGCTTACAACAACTATTGGTCATTAAAGAAGGTAAGCTCTTTTTCTTCCCCGAGCGCAAAGAAAGTGATGCACGTAGTGTCGCCATGTATGACTACATGAATCAGCGCATCGCACAACTTAGCAAGAAATAAGGATGCGCACAACGACGGGATAGGGCTTTATGCTGCGCTATGCAATTGATCACTCGTCGAGTCAGTGCAATTTTTCTTCAGAGCTTATTTGTATTTAACCCAGAATTTCCATTAGGCGCACCTTCGGTGCTATTTGAGTGCTGACGGCGCATTTTCGGTCATTTTTCGTGCTGTTCGTTGCAAATAGCTTGCTATTTGCGCCTCATTCTCACAAAAACTGCCTTGATCGAAAAGTGCATCGGTCATCTCAAATCCCAATCGAAATTGTGGGTTTAAGTTGCGCTAGTTGATGTCAGTAGTAGCAGTGGTGAGTCCTGTTAAGAATTTTGTTTGTAGTTTAAGGCCTCTTTGCTACAATTCCATGCAAGTGGATTGGGGAGTTCCCGGTCGGCGTCTAAGCTTCGGTGAGTCACATCGGGGCTTTTCGCTTTTTACCTTTCGGATAAGTCTCTAGTCCCCAATCTCAACATCCTTCCTCCGTGTTCAGTCTGCCTCGCATCAGACGTCAAAGACCCGCCTGCTGCATTTGAATCTCTTTCAGCGTGCGACCGCTTGCATCCTTCCATTCAGTGCGCCCGTTGGCGCTGCGGCCTAGGACGATGGCGGCGGCAGTGGATGGACTGGAAAAGCTGTAGTCTTGTGTGAACACATAATGGTCACCCACGCGTTCTAGTACGGCATTGTTGATCAAGTCTAGACGGCGATCGACGGTGGTGCCGCGCGACTGTTCTTGCATAGAGCTGGTGAGCGCAAGACTCGCTTGCGACTGCGCCTTCACCACAAAGCCTTGGGTGGATTCATAGCCCTGTGCTTGCAGACCTTTACCCGTGCAGGTGAATAGCGTGCTGCTGGCGACGCTGGTATCGGCAGCGCGGCTTAATTCAAACGCCGACACACCTAACGCCGGCAGTATGCTCAGCATATGATCGAGAAAAACCAGCATATCAGCGTGGTCGGCTTCGGATAGCGTAGGCTCGTTCTCTGATTTAATATTTTCCAAACGCATGCGCTTAGCGTCTTTAGCGCGTTGGATTAACTGCGCCTCAAGAAACTGCACGTGCGCCTTGTTGAGCTGCCCCGCACCAGCGACAAAAAATACCGCACGACTCCAAAAATCTTTATTCGAAAAATGGCTCTCCAAGCGCGGCTTGA
>JAIELM010000469.1 GCA_019752975.1 Undibacterium sp.
AATATCGGTGAAAAAGCCGGGGCGATTGATTTCATCGCTAAAATTATCGCGCCATTTTTTCAAAGAATTTTCCCTGGCGTGCCTAAGGATCATCCGGCCAACGGGCATATGGTGATGAATTTTTCGGCTAATTTGTTGGGGCTCGATAACGCGGCGACCCCCTTTGGATTGAAGGCGATGGAAAGCTTGCAAAGTTTAAATCCAAATAAAGAAGAAGCGACCGACGCCCAGATTATGTTCTTGGTTTTACATACTTCTGGCCTGACGCTAATCCCTTTGGCGATCATGGCGCAGCGGGCGATTTTGGGTGCGGCGGATCCTTCGGATATTTTTATTCCCTGCATGATTGCGACTTATGTGGCGACCATGGTGGGACTGTTGGCGGTGGCGATTAAGCAGCGTATCAATCTTTTCAACGGACCAGTTCTGTCGTGGCTGGGGGGGATTAGTAGTTTTATTTTGATTTTAGTTTGGTACATGAGCACGCAGATGACGCGTGCTGAGATAGAAGTGTTTTCTAAGCTGAGTAGTAATTTGCTGTTGCTGAGTATTATCGTGGCTTTTATTTTGGGCGCAATGCGTAAAAAAATAAATGTGTATGAAGCTTTTATTGAAGGAGCAAAAGGCGGCATTACCACTTCCTTGACGGTCATTCCTTACTTGGTTGGAATGTTGGTAGCGATAGGTATTTTGCGCAATTCTGGTGTGATGAGTTTCATCGTTTCTGGGTTTAATTGGTTCTTCACCCAACTGGGTATTAATACCGATTTTACTGCTGCACTACCCACGGCTTTGATGCGGCCCATGAGTGGCAGCGCCTCTAGAGGCATGATGATTGATGCCATGAAAACCTATGGCGTGGATTCCTTTGTCGGACGCTTGAGCTGTATTTTACAAGGCTCGGCTGACACTACTTTTTACATTGTTGCTTTGTACTTCGGTTCGGTTGGTATACGCAAAACTCGCTACGCGATTTCCATGGGCTTATTGGCCGATTTTGCCGGTGTGGTGGCGGCGATTTGTGTGGCGTATTTGTTTTTCCATTGAGCATCGAGCATTGAGCTGAGCATTGAGCTGAGCATAGAGCTGAGCATTGAATCATTAAGCAGATGATTGTTAGAGAGTTTGTAATTTGTAGGACTTACGCAAAACAGACGCTGGCGTTGTTGCTATCGCCGCTTGCTAAACTATGGTACTAAAGTACTGCCATCGGCTCTGCATCTAGCCAGCGCAATTTTGCGTAAGTCCTAATTTGTTGCAGAATGGCATCATAGTATTTAGATTTTTATATAATTACTTGACTATAGTGACGTATCTCACGTACAAAGGAAGCTCGTTGGTTTTGGATCGAGGTCAAGTATGACCCCTCATAGGGAGGCGATCTGATTATTTATAAGGAAGTACGAAAATGGCACTAGGTAGCGTAAAGTGGTTTAATGATTCTAAAGGTTTCGGTTTTGTGACACCGGATGAAGGCGGCGAAGATCTTTTTGCACATTTCTCAGCAATCAATATGCCGGGTTTTAAAACTTTGAAAGAAGGTCAAAGAGTTTCTTTCGATATCACGAACGGTGCAAAAGGAAAACAAGCTAGCAATATCCAAGCAGCTTAGTATTTTTTCGATCGCTGTCATATTAAAAAAATCCTCGCATGCGAGGATTTTTTGTTGGTTTGAGCGTCAGCGTCCAGCGCCCCTATCTAGAATCCACCAAAATGGCGCAACGAACTTAGCATCGCAAGACTGGGCGGAAAGTGGTTTATCCTAGCGAGCCTATTGCAGCCAAGTGGGAATAAGGTATTCCACGAATATACTTGGCGCAAAAAACTCAATATGGTCGCCGCCACTACACTAGTACCGTTTCTGTGGGTTTAGAGAGAACTTGACAGCCCTAGCGGCTTGTATAAATGCTATAGAAGTGATTCAATGATCTGATATAATTGGCAATTTATACGCGGAAATTTTCTTATATGCGCCTATTCGCACTCATATTTGTTGCACTGGTTTGCTTTAATAATGCAGCATTTGCAACATCCACAAAAGTGTCAACAGCCAAAACTGGCGCAACTGCTTTTTTGCGTAATGTCGCGCTCCCAAAATGGGTGATTCCGTTGGAATCGGTTCCAGCAACGAGCTCGGAAGAACCTGTTGTTGTTCGTTTAGCAGAAGTTCAATACTGGCGAGGTGCGAATCCTAGCTACGTGGTTAATCGTGCTGTGCAAGTCAACTCGACATCTAGATTGTCGGAGGTCGGTCAATATTCGATTCCGTTTTTTCCTGCTTACCAGAAATTGGTTCTGAACCGACTGGCTATTTTGCGCGACAATCAAGTGTTGGATCGTACTAAGAGTGCCAATATACGTGTTCTCGATAGTGAGGTTGATGCGAATAGGGGGTTTTATTATGGTGCGTCAACTGTCCAGATCTTGATGGACGATATTAAAGTTGGCGATACCCTTTGGCTGGTCTATACGGTAGAAGGCAATAACCCAGTTTTTGGTGGAACTTGGGGAGAAAAACTTCCTTGGGCTAAAGAGCACCAAGTCGAGCTACGCAAAGTGACCGTTCTTCACCCTTCAAATATGCCCGTGCAATGGCGTTTTGCAGGACCTCATCGTAAAGGTATTGCTCAGCCATTGGTGGAAACACGTAATGGCATCACCAAGATTGAATTTCGCGAGAGCTCACTGGCTGCGGAGGAATATGAACCCTCCACACCGCCAAATTTGATTCCTTTCTTTCTACTTGATTTCAGCGAGTACAAAGATTGGACACACGTGGTGAAATGGGCTAGCGCTTTGTTTCTGGTGTCATCAGTACATTCCGAAGTCAAAACACTGGCACGCAAATTCGAAGCTGGCACACAAGAAGAACGTGCCTCAAAAGCGCTACATTGGACTCAGGATGAAATACGCTACTTTAGCGCATCGATGGGCGAGAATTCGCATCGCCCACAATTACCTGAGGTCGTTTTGAGTCGAGGCTTCGGCGATTGCAAGGACAAGAGTCAATTGTTGGTTGCACTGTACCGAGCGATGGGACTTGAGGCACAGCCAGTGCTCGTGAATTCTGGCGCGCCAGAACTCCCAGCGCAATTTCTTCCTTCGGCGCTGAGTTTTAATCATGTGATCGTACGGGTTATGTTGAATGGGAAACCGTATTTCGTCGATCCAACGTTGCAATTTGAACGCGGGTTGATTTCTACTTTGCCGACGCCGCTTCCGTCAGCCGCAGCGTTGGTTGTCGCGAATGATTCTACTAACTTGATTACCCTGCCAGCAGAAGTGATTGAGCAAGCCCAAGTCGAACGCAGTGAAAAAATGACCATTCCGACCTTGAATGGCGAAGCACAATTACATTTGCGTAGTGAATACAGAGGCCACTTTGCAACTAGTTTGCGTGGTGCCGCACGATCTTTAAGTACGTCTGAATTTAAAAAATCGTTATTGGAGCAATTTGAACGGAGCTATCCCGGCATTCAATTGGAAGGCGCTGTTTCGCTTAGTGATGCCAATGACGGTGCTAGTTTTGTGGTTGAAGCAAATTTCTCCATCCCGAAAGTTTTGAAATTGGAGAATGGCCAATATTTTCTTCCACAACGATCACGGGTTATTGAAGGCACACTCGGCATTCCCGACAAACTGACACGCAAACATCCATTTTGGATGGCTGCAGGGCATTACAA
>JAIELM010000172.1 GCA_019752975.1 Undibacterium sp.
ATTCTCGCCAGATTTCGCCAGTCAATCTCATGAGCAACTTTTGAAGTGCGCAGATATTCTCTACCCAAAAACTCCCCATCACTCTTTTCCACTTCCGGAAAAGGTACTTGATCACCTTAAACAATTCATTGCAAATTATTCGTTACCCAATAGTTCCCAGAGTGATGAGATTAAACGGTCTTTAAAACGAAATCGTATTGTTCAGCAGGTTCGAGAACATCTGAGAAAACATACAGGCGTATGCTGTTTTTTCAAAGATGCTCCAAAACATCCTTTGATGTGGGCTCATTACGCAAACAGCCATACTGGGTTTTGTATCGAATACGAAATCGTCGAAGCACCCCATGAACTTATAGATGTCAATTATGCAAATTATTTACCCACCCCTTCAATAAGTGAACTGTTACTCTGCCCAAAGGAGAGTTTTCTAAGAATACTCACGACAAAGACCATTGAATGGAGTTACGAAAAGGAAATTCGTTTTGTTTGTTTAAGCGCATTGCAGGAAGGCGAACGGGGAAAATGCATCCGTCGTCCTCCATTCATGCGACCCGTGCGTCTAATCAAAGGTGCGAAATTTGATCCGAAAAAAAATGAAGAAATTTTGAGGGATTTAAATCTGGAAGTTGTCCTCTACAAGAACTTATGATTGAAGAGCATTCCATGCGTTCGATTTTGCTGTCTTTGTAGCCTCTACGATCAATGGGATCAATGTGATAAATTGGGTCGGTTTCCATTGATAACGGTTCGTAGGGACAATTAGCTGAGAGAGTAATCATCCATCCACGGTCTAAACTAATACAGAAAACCACATTGATTGATGTACTATTGAGGTCAACCGACACAAGACAACCACCTCAACAAACAACTAAATACGGTTAAGAAATAGTGCGAGACGTTTTCTGTTGCTTTTTGAGGTGTGCGTCTTTGCTTGTGTTCTTGCTTGTGTTTAAAAAGCAAATAACTTACTTTTTAGAGAAAAAATACGACACACTCGCTGCATGAAATTTTATTCCACAGTACCTGTTGAAGACTTCCGATACATGCTGACTTTGTTGGCGCATGTTGGGGTTTTTATACAACTTATTTTGATGACAAAGGCACCTCGTGGCGTACTCGTTCCGCATTCGATTCAATCGCTCCCCCACCGACACTATTCAAAGTGCAGAAAACGAATTATCAGTGCCGCTGCCCGACAAGCAGTTATCGATCGTCCTACGCACGGGCCAAGATAACTTACCAATTCAGGAGTCGGATCAACTAGTGCTAGTTGGTTCCGGCTATCAAACTGAGAGCGAAGCAAACACCTCAGGTTCTCGATTACAAAATGCTTTGATGGTTGCTCTTGCCAGAGTTCGCGTTGGAGCGGATTTCGGTCATCGTGCCCCAAAGGGAATATTTACCGACCACGGGTTTAAGTGGGTAGAGGAACAGATCGGACCGAGAGTGCTGAACAATTTCCACGGCCTGATAACTTTCCAATCTGAGCCCAGACCTTGTTTTGTTTCGGTAGAACCTCAAATGACTCGTGGAGCCAATCCAGAAATTTTCATGTCTACACTCGCGCAGGCCATCGCTTTGCAACTACAAATCCCCGAACGCGTTTTTTTGGCCTACACACTATTCAATGCATCGTTTTTTCAACCTTCGACGGATGCTCGCTTTCTATTTTTGGTTATGTCCATAGAAGCATTGCTTGAGCCAGCCCTTCGATCAACTGCCGCACAAAATCACGTGGAGATGTTGATCAAGCAAACAAAGTCTTCATCTCTTCCCGTTGAAGAACTAAATTCAATTCTCGGTTCCCTGCACTGGCTTCGCAGGGAGTCAATTAATCAAGCTGGTAAGCGACTTACGACCGAGCGATTGAAGGGAAGAGTATACGGAGATAAAGCTGCCTCGGAGTTTTTCAGCTTTTGCTATCAGATGCGTAGCAATCTGGTTCATGGGAATTTTCCAGTGCCAACATTCGAAGAAGTTGGCAGGGTGGCGGCCACATTAGAGATTTTCGTATCCGATCTGTTGACGGGTCCATTTCTTGGGTATCCAGCACAATGAACCGGGTGTCATCTACCCGTTTGTTGGGCAAGTCCGTTTTATTTGTTTGCTTTTTTGAGGGACTATATAAATAGCTTTTGCTAGCGTGGAGATTTTTAAGTAGGACGAGGTTATGTTGAAAGACCATGCCCAAAAATGCGTATAGAAAATCGTTACACGAAGTAAAAATATAAGACACAAGCGCCGAAGGCGCAGCACAACCATGCCAGATTTCGGTAACTACTAAGACCCGTTAAATCACTAGGGTTGACCGCCGATTCTTGTGGTGCTTCAGGGTTGTAATAGATATCCAGCTGAGAATTAAGCGGATGTTGTTCTATGAATTGCCGCATGGATTCGTGATCCATCAGTGCTTCTTGAGAAAATAAATTGAGATGGTGGCCTGTATAGGTGTACGAACCGATTATGAAAGAATAGCGAAATTGTAGGGTGTCGCTCTCATCAAAATCTGGTCTAGCTTTGAGGATATTTGCCTCAATAACTTTGGCACTGATGGGTAGCCATAAATTGCATTGATCCGCTATTTTTTTTTGCTGATAACTCCAGCGCCATAAATGCACCGCAACAGCGAAAAACGCAAAGGCAACTAATAAACTAAGCATAACGACAGTATTGTCTAGAGAGGAAATCACGTGAGAAAACTGTGCAATCCTAACATTCGTTGGTAAATATCGTAAAGCAATCTCAGTAGAGCCGATTTTCTGACATAATTCAAGACCATCAATTCATTTAGGAGCACCACATGCACATAGATTGGGAAGCGTTTACTCCATTCCTTTCAACGACTGGAGGCGTTCTTATCGGCTTGGCTGCGATGATTTTACTGTTGGGATTGGGACGTATTGCAGGCATCGTTGGGATCGTCGCAGGACTTATCCAAGCACGAGCGGGCGACTGGGTGTGGCGCGTCGCTTTTATCTTTGGTCTGTTAATTGCGCCGATGATGTACCAGCTATTTGGTAGCTTGCCCAAAAGCAGTGTTGATACGGATTGGTTCAGCTTAATTATTGCAGGCTTGTTCGTTGGAGTCGGGACACGATTGGGAAGTGGGTGTACCAGCGGTCATGGTGTGTGCGGGATTGCGCGTTTTTCAACGCGGTCCATTGTAGCGACCTTACTTTTTATGAGTAGTGGTTTCGCCACGGTGTATTTCACGCACCATTTTGTTCAACAATTCGCCCACTAGGGTTTAACCTCAACTTTGAGAGTCAATATGCCACTCACCATTTTTGTAGCAGGAATCAGCGGCTTACTGTTTGGATTGGGACTTATCGTAGCGGGCATGGCCGACCCAGCAAAAGTCCTTGCCTTTCTCGATTTGGCGGGCAAATGGAATCCCTCATTAGCCTTTGTCATGGTCGGTGCAATTGGCATTGCCATCATCCCCTTTGCGTGGGCACGTCAACGCAAAACCTCTTTGCTGGGACTAGAAATACAACTCCCTACCCAGACCAAAATTGATAGCGCATTAGTCGTGGGCAGCTTACTTTTCGGAATTGGGTGGGGACTGGCAGGAATTTGTCCCGGGCCGGCTTTAGTATTGTTAGGCAGTGGTATAGGAAAGGGTGCGGTGTTTGTCGTAGCGATGTTAGCGGGGATTGTGGCAGTGGATTT
>JAIELM010000110.1 GCA_019752975.1 Undibacterium sp.
TTCGGTGTGGTGTGGATGATGCCAGTATTTTCTTGCCACCATGCGGATGGTGCTGACACTTTGGCTGAAGCTGTGGCTGACGCTGTTGCTGAAGCCATTGCTTGTCGCAATAGTTGAGCCATTGCTTGTCGCAATAGTTGAGCCGTGACTTGCGCTATCCATACGGCTGAAGTCGGGGCTCCCCATTGGTCGTTGACGACTTTCAGTTGTTCTCTTTGATTCGCTAAACCCAGCATGGTAAGTAAGAAGTTTTTGCCAAAATCGGAATACACCCAACTAGTGCGCAAAATAAGATGCTGGCATCCGCTAGCTTGAATCGCTAACTCACCTGAGCGTTTACTTTTACCATAAATCGAAACAGGCTGACAGTTATCGTTTTCGTCGTAGGCGATTAAGTTGCCCTCTTGGTCGCGCTTCTCACCATCGAAGACGTAATCGGTCGAGTAGTGAATAAGTGGAATATGTAAACGCTTGGCATTGTCGGCTAATACGCCAGGTGCAATAGCGTTGATTTGATACGCTAATTCGCTCTCTAGCTCGGCTTGATCTACGGCTGTGTATGCGGCGGGGTTGATGATGATTTCTGGACGGATCTCTTGTACGACTTTACTGATTTCATCTGGTCGGGATAAGTCCATTTGCGCACGTGTCACGGCGATCACTTCGCCAAATTCGCGTAAGCTGTGAAGTAAGGCATGTCCAACTTGCCCGGTGCTACCTGTGAGTAAAATCCTGATCCCTGCTGTCATAGATAAACCTCGGCTTGGTCAAGCGATTTCCCCAGTTGATCTTTGCCAGACAAAATAGGTGTGATGTTCAGTGGCCACTGAATATTGACGGTGGGATCATCCCAACGTAAACAACGCTCGTATTCCGGCGCCCAATAGTCGGTGGTTTTGTACAAAAATTCCGCACTTTCGCTCAGTACTACAAAGCCATGCGCAAATCCTTCGGGTATCCACATTTGCTTATGGTTTTGTGCCGATAAGTGCGTCCCTGTCCATAGGCCAAAACTGGGCGAGTTTTTGCGTAAATCGACTGCCACATCGAACACTTCTCCAGCGGTCACGCGCACCAATTTTCCTTGTGCTTGTTTAACTTGATAGTGCAGACCACGTAAGACGTTTTTGGCTGATTTGGAATGGTTGTCTTGTACGAAGTTGAGCCTGAGACCGGTCAATTCGGCGAATTTTTTTTCGTTGAAACTCTCAAAGAAAAAGCCGCGCTCATCACCAAAAACGGTGGGCTCAATAATCAGGACTTCCGGTAGCGAGGTAGCGTTGATCTTCATTTTTAGAATGCTTTGTGTTCTATTAGCTTGAGTAAATACTGGCCGTATTCGTTCTTCTTTAACGGCTGTGCGAGTTGTTCTAATTTTGCTGCGTCAATATAGCCACGACGGAAGGCGATCTCTTCTGGACAGGCGACTTTGAGTCCCTGGCGCTTTTCTATGGTGGCGATAAACTGTCCTGCTTCTAGCAGTGATTCGTGAGTGCCTGTGTCTAGCCAAGCCATGCCGCGCCCCATTAATTCTACTTTGAGCTGGCCTTGTTGTAGATAGACGTTATTGACATCCGTGATTTCTAGTTCGCCACGTTTGGATGGCTTAATATTGGCCGCAATTTCACAAATTTGTTGATCATAAAAATACAAGCCGGTAACTGCGTAATTGGATTTTGGCTTAAGCGGTTTTTCTTCGATACTGATCGCCTTTCGATGTTGATCAAAATCGACTACGCCATAGCGCTCAGGATCGTGTACATGATAGGCAAACACGGTCGCACCTTCACGGTTTTGATCGGCAGCTTGTAGCTGTGCTTCAAAATCGTGGCCATAATAAATATTATCGCCAAGGATGAGCGCGGACGGCGCATCACCGACAAACTCACGACCAATTATAAAGGCTTGTGCTAGCCCATCTGGTGATGGTTGTACCGCATAAGCGAGTTGTATTCCCCACTGCGAACCATCACCCAACAACTCTTCAAATCGTGGGGTGTCTTGGGGCGTCGAGATAATCAGGATTTCGCGTATTCCCGCCAACATTAAAGTGGTCAGTGGGTAGTAAATCATGGGCTTGTCATATACCGGCAGCAATTGCTTGGAGACCGCTTGCGTGACTGGATAAAGGCGAGTGCCGGAGCCGCCTGCTAGGATAATGCCTTTACGATTTGCTGGGTTCATTGGTGTCCTTAATTTGTTCTAGTAACTGTGAGTGAAAGTCAAAAGCGTCGGGTGCAGAGGCGCAGAGGGCGCGGAAAATACAGAAATAGGACTTACGCAAAACAGACGCTGGCCTTGTTGCGTTCGCCTTGTCGTACTAAAGTACTGTCTGCGGCTCCGCGTCTAGCCAGCGCAATTTTGCGTAAGTCCTAAGAAATGCCGCTGTATTCTCTGTGCCAACACTATTGATTTTGAATGTCGCCATAGCTGCCTAAATAATGATGGATTTATTTATGATTGTTGGTATTGCAGCTCTACCCAGTTTTTATATTCGCCGGATAAAACTTGGTTCGTCCAAGCATCGTTTGCTAAATACCATTCCACCGTTTTTCGTAAGCCGGTTTCAAAGCTTTCGGCTGGTTTCCAACCCAGTTCTTTTTCTATTTTACGGGCGTCGATGGCATAACGTTTATCGTGGCCCGGTCTATCTGTGACGTGGGTGATTTGGGCGCGATAGCTGCCGGTTTCTTTGGGCTGTAATTGATCGAGTAAGGCACAAATAGTGTGGACGACCGTGAGATTGGTTTTTTCATTCCAACCACCGATATTATAAGTTTCTCCTACCCTTCCGGCTTCCAATACTCGCCGTATGGCGGCGCAATGATCATTGACATACAGCCAGTCTCGTACTTGTAGTCCACTACCGTAAATCGGCAAATTTTTACCTGCTCGTGCATTACTAATGACCAGCGGGATGAGTTTTTCTGGAAAATGGTATGCACCGTAATTGTTGGAGCAATTGGTGGTCAATGTCGGTAGTCCATAAGTATGATGGTAGGCGCGAACTAAATGATCTGAGGCCGCTTTGGACGCCGAGTAGGGGCTGTTTGGTGCATATGCTGTTGTCTCTGAAAATGGTGGATCATCCGCTTCCAGCGAGCCATACACTTCGTCGGTAGAAACATGCAGGAAGCGGAAGCTTAATTTTTCCGTTTCAGGCAAAGCTTGCCAATAGGCGCGCGTCGCTTCTAATAAGTTAAAGGTGCCGTTGACATTGGTTTCAATAAACGCGGCTGGGCCGAGGATAGAACGGTCAACATGACTTTCGGCGGCAAAGTGCACAATCGCACGTGGCCTATGGTTTTGTAAAAGCTGGTCAATTGTCGCTCGGTCGTTAATGTCGGCGTGCACAAAAATATGTCTAGCGTCGTTCTGTAGGCTGGTTAAATTATTTAAATTGCCAGCATAAGTTAACTTATCCACGTTGAGCACAGGCTCTGGATTCTGCGCTAACCAGTCTACAACAAAATTCGCCCCTATGAAGCCAGCCCCACCCGTTACTAATATCATGCTCAAACACTTTCCGTTAGTCGTAGAGCTCACACATAGAAAGGCCAGTCGTGCGATTCGCCGCGGTGAGTGTCAGCGGAAGTGCCAACCATGCACCCTCATTATTGTGTAAGTCCGAATTGGCAAAAAGCGTAAT
>JAIELM010000440.1 GCA_019752975.1 Undibacterium sp.
AAATAAAAGTAGCCCTGACAAAGTTTTTCCTAATCAGGGAAGAGGAAAACTTAGGGAGGCTGTTCGATCGCAGCCCGCAAAGGCTCAAGTACAGATAAAAAAAACCGATGAGGAGAAGGTGGCGCCGCCTTTACCTTTTCGTAATCCACCCCCGGTCATCACTTACCCAGAAGAGCTACCAGTCTCAGGGCGTCGCCAAGAAATTATTGAAGCGCTACAACGCAATCAAGTCATCATCGTCTGCGGCGAAACCGGTTCAGGGAAAACCACACAACTACCCAAAATTTGTTTGGAGCTAGGTAGAGGGCTAAAAGGATTGATCGGGCATACCCAGCCACGAAGAATTGCTGCCTCGTCCACTGCCAAACGGATCGCTCAAGAGCTCAACTCTCCGCTTGGAGAACATGTTGGTTTTAAGGTGCGCTTTAACGACACCTTGACCAAGGGTGCGTCGGTGAAGTTGATGACTGATGGTATTTTATTGGCAGAAACACAGACTGACCCGCTACTTAAACAATACGATACGATCATCATCGATGAAGCACATGAACGTAGTTTGAATATTGATTTCCTGCTGGGTTATCTCAAACAATTATTACCCAAACGACGCGATCTTAAAGTCATCATCACCTCAGCAACCATCGATGCGCAGCGCTTCGCGCAGCATTTTTCGGATGGAAATAAGCCAGCGCCGGTGATCGAGGTTTCCGGTCGTATGTATCCGGTAGAGCTACGGTATCGTCCGATTCAAGAGGACGCTAAAGATAAAGAACGCGATCTTATGGTCGCAATCACCGATGCGGTCGATGAGTTGTGCCGCCTAGGTTCTGGTGATGTTTTAGTTTTTTTGCCGGGTGAACGCGAAATTCGAGACGCGGCCGAAGCGCTGCGTAAACATCATCCTCAACACGTGGAGATTTTGCCTTTATTTGCTAGACTTTCGGCACAAGAGCAAGAGCGTGTCTTTAAAATTTCCAACGCAAGGCGTATCGTCCTAGCGACCAACGTAGCAGAAACATCGCTCACGGTTCCTGGTATTCGCTACGTGGTCGATGCTGGTTTAGCTCGGGTAAAACGCTATAGCTATCGCAATAAAGTCGAGCAACTCCAAGTCGAAGCCATTGCGCAATCAGCTGCCAACCAGCGCGCCGGGCGTTGTGGCCGGGTTGCTGCGGGCGTCTGCATACGTCTCTACGACGAACAGGAGTTTGCACAACGCACTGCTTTCACCGAACCGGAAATTTTACGCTCATCGCTAGCGGCGGTTATCTTACGCATGAAGTCCTTGCACTTGACTGACGTAGAGACTTTTCCTTTTATCGAGCCACCCCCGGGTAGGGCGATTGCCGACGGCTATCAATTGCTGCAAGAGTTGGGGGCAATGGATGAGTCAAATCAACTCACGAGCACCGGAAAAGCGCTAGCTAAGTTACCGTTAGACCCCAGAGTAGGGCGCATGATTTTAGCTGCGCGTGATAACCAAGCCTTGAGCGAAGTGTTAATCATCGCGGCTGCGCTTTCAGTACAAGATCCACGTGATCGACCTATGGAAGCGCAAAACGCTGCTGACTTAGCACATAAAAAATTTGCTGATGAAAAATCGGAGTTCACTGCCTATTTAAAAATCTGGAAATGGTTTGAAGATGCGATAGAACACAAAAAAACCAATCGCCAATTACAAGACAATTGCCGCGCCAATTTTTTAAGCCAAATGCGTCTGCGTGAATGGCGCGAAGTGCACACGCAGTTACTCACCATCGTCAAAGAACAAGGCTGGCGTTTAAACGAAGTACCCGCTACTTATGAACAACTGCATCTGTCTTTACTTACCGGTTTATTGGCAACATTGGTTTTAAATCTGAGGAAGATAGTCATTATCTAGGCGCAAGGGCGATTAAATTTTATCTCTGGCCTGGTTCCTATTTGGCAAAGAAAGCGGGCAAGTGGATCATGGCCGCTGAGCTTGTAGATACCACACGACTCTACGGACGTTGCGTCGCGCAAATCCAACCAGAGTGGTTAGAAAAAGTGGGCGGGCATTTGCTCAAGAAATCCTACGGAGAACCAAAATGGGAAAAGCGCACCGGGCAGGTCAGCGGCTTTGAAAGAGCGACGCTTTACGGTCTGGTAGTGTATAGCCAGAGACGTATACAATACGGCCTCACTCATCCAGCCGAAGCGCGCGAAATTTTCATTCGTGATGCGTTGGTAGAAGGCGAATTCGATACGCGTGCCCCCTTCTTGGCCTATAACCAAAAGCTTGTCAGAGAAATCGAAAATCTAGAGCATAAATCACGTCGTATCGATGTGCTGGTGGACGATCACCTGATCGCCGCATTCTACGATAAACACCTGCCTGCAGAGGTATATAACGCGGTACTGTTCGAGCAATGGCACAAAGAAGCGACCAAGAATAATCCTAAGCTACTGTATTTGAATAAAGACGAGTTAATGCGCCATGAAGCGGCGGGCATTACCACGGATGTTTTTCCAAAAAACATGCAAGTCTCGGGCGTGCCGCTACAACTGTCTTATCATTTTGAGCCGGGCAGCACACGCGACGGTGTGACTTTAACCGTTCCGCTATTTTCACTTAATCAAGTGTCCAGTGATCGTTGCGAATGGTTAGTTCCAGGAATGCTTAAAGAAAAAGTGCATCTCCTCATTAAATCTTTACCGCAGAAAATTCGCAGGCATTGCGTACCGTTACCCAATTATGCGAGCGATTTCTGCGAGCGTAATGAGTTCGGTAAAGGTAATTTTTTAGAAGTGTTGATTGCCGATATTCGTGAACAAAAAGGTCTATTGTGTTTAAGTAGCGATTTTAAATTTGAGACGATTCCAGCCCATTTAACGATGAATTTTAAAATCGTCGATGAGTATGGGCGTCAACTGGAAATGGGACGGAGTTTAGCCAGCTTACGTGCGGAATTCGGTGGCCAAGCTAGAGAGAGTTTTCAAAAAATTGCTAGTGCCGATAAATTGGCGCTATTAGATAAGGGCAAACAAAAAGAGGTCGAGAACAATGATAACGGTTCATTGGGTGTTAGCCGTCTTTCTCACGAAAGCGGGAATCCAGAGCGGCAGCCGATAAATACGCAGAAAACTGCGACCATACAACAAGAAAATATTACCAGTTGGAGTTTCAACGAACTACCAGAACTCCTAGAGGTTCAACAAGGCAAACAAACCTTAATTGGCTACCCAGCCTTAGTTGATCAAAGCACGCACTGCCATATCGCCGTCTACGACGATCCAGATGAAGCACAGCGTGTACATCGATTGGGTCTAAGAAGGTTGTTTGCCCTACAAATGAAAGAACAGCTCAAATTCTTAGAAAAAAACATCCCTAGTTTGCAGCAAATGGGGATGCAATTTATGAGCTTAGGTTCACAAGAGGAACTGCGTGAGCAAATTATCTTAACCGCGTTAGAACGCGCTTTCTTACAAAGTCCGCTCCCAAACAACTCCGGCGAATTTAATCGACGCAGAGACGAAGGGAAAGCACGTCTGAATTTACTCGCCAACGAAATCGCTAGAATGGCAGCGCAAATCCTCGCCGAGTTTTATACGCTTCCAAAGAAACTACAAGGCATCAAAGCCCACGCCGCTGCACATGCTGACATAGACGCGCAATTAAAAAATCT
>JAIELM010000480.1 GCA_019752975.1 Undibacterium sp.
ATTTGACCTCAGCGACACGTATTTCGCTAGCGCTGATACTAGGACTAATTCCCCGATTGATACCCCACCCAACTAGGGCGATGAGAGAGCACGCGGCTATAGCGATTCCAATTTTTTTTCGTTGTCGCTGCTGCAAAGTACCTTGGCTGATTGCTTGATCCATATTGCTCCTTACTTGTTCACTTAAACAGGCTAGAGCAAAACTTGTGCCAGGCAAGAATCGCTAAAAAATCACCAAGCAGTATTCATATGAATCAAGTACTTAGCACATACCTGATCATTTTCAATATAATTGAGTGCGGAGAGCATGTTCAATCCCGCACGTGGGCGTGCGATTTCGCACGGCAATGACTATTGGAGGAAGATGGAAAGTTAACAACTGCTAGACGAGGCGGATTTCAAGTCAAGACAGTCTTAGCTTCCCAGTTCAATTGGGCTTACCGACACTCACTCTAAAGGCAACACGATCTCTATCCGCGTCCCCATACCGACCGCACTGGTCAACATGAATTCCCCATTCAATACCAAGACCCGCTCGCGCATGCCGCTGATGCCTATACCTGTAATTGCTTGCTCGGGATCAAAACCTAGGCCATCGTCGTGTACGGTAATAGACAAAGTTTGTTGGCTAGCTGTGGACGCTAGTAGCAGTTTGTTGTTAGCGTTTTTTGCATTAGCGTGTTTTAGAATATTCGAACTTGCTTCTTGCAGTATGCGATACACAGAAATAGCGGTATCGGGGTTGAGTTGAGCGAATTCTCCTTGCGCATCAAAGTAAAAGTGACAGGCCGATTGCGACTCATTGTAGTACCGTAACATGTCTTCTACGGCGCCTTGCAAGCCCAATAGTTCTAATACTTCTGGGCGTAGGCGACGCACCAAATTCCTGCCGTTGGTGTAGAGGATTAATGCGAGTTTAATCACCGCTTTGGCACGGGTTTTGACTTCATGTAAGCTCACCATCATGGTCTCATCGGAGACAGGTGTAGACTGCCCATCGATGAGCAACTGAGCGACTTTAGCGATACGTTCAGATTCCAGTCTGACGGCGATTAAGGAGGCATTGAGCTCATCGTGAATCTCCACCGCAATGCTTTGACGTTCTGCTTCCACGATAGAATTGACTTTGTGAATCAGGCGACGTTTTTCGGCATCCGCTTTTATCGCTTCATTACGTGATTGCATCAATTCTTTAGTACGTTCTTGCACTTTATGTTCCAAATTTTGCTGTGCTTGGTGCATACTTTTTGCCATCAAATTGATGGAATTTTGTAGCGCGCCAATTTCACCTCCGGTAGTTATGCTCAATTGCGTCTCGGTTGCTCCTTGACTGATGTCATGTAAGGCTTGTTTTGCACGTTTGATAGGACGAGTCAAACTACCCGACAAAAACCAAGCTAAGCCAATACTGACTCCTAGCGCTAACACTGACATCATCAGTTCGACCAAAAATCGATGCTTTTGGGTTGCACGAATATATTGAGGCGTCATGATAATTCGCGCAAAACCCACCACCCGTGTTTGGACTGTCTTTTGCGCTAAGGCGTTCACATGACTCGCCGCGCTAACATCCACAGACGCTACCCACATGATAGGTCGCTTCATGGGCACTTCAAAAAAATGATCTTCCGGAACCAGTCCAGCGGTGCTCTGCACCTGGCTGATAAGCTCTCTTTGCTGATCAAAAATCTCTATGCGGTAGATGCTACGATCTGTCTGGATCACCGCTTCTATCATTTGTTTGATGCCTTCAAGATCACTAGCGAGTAGCTTAATTTCTACGCCCTCAGCTAAAGCAGTAGCAATGGATATAGCGCGTCCAACTAATACTTCGTGCTCCTCAATACTGCGTGCGTAGTAAGAATAAAAAATCACCGCGAAAAACAGGTACACCACGGGAAAAATGGCGATCACCATCAATCGTGTACGGATACTCCAGTTGCGCCAATGGCTTATATGAGTTTGGATACGCATGTGGATTTTTAAAATAAATACGCTTGTTTATGGACGCTTATTGATACTTATTGATAGTTATTGGGTGACTATTGACTTGCGATCAGTCCATACTTCATCGCCAATTTGGTAATCAAGGCAGGTCTATGTATCCCCAATTTATCTTTAATCGCTTGACTAATGTTACTGATGGTCTTTTGTGACAAATCCAAATGCTCGGCAATTTCAACGTTGGTGAGACCTTCTGCCATCAATGTGAAAATCGCTAAGCTACGCTCATCCAACAAGCTCTGGGGCGAAACATCTCCCTGTACTGAAAGCTGGGCCAAACGTTCAGCGATATGCGGCATAAAATATAACTCTCCTCGACTCGCCTTTTGTACCGCGAGGTATAAATCAAGCGGATCACAATCCTTGGTGACAAAGGCTTTGGCGCCTAATTTATACGTTTCTTTGATCAAAGCATCTTGATCAAATTGGCTTAGAAATAGAATGTTCGCTTGCGGATGTGTTTGCAAAATATGTCTCGCGGCGTCTAGGCCGGTCAACTCGGCTCCAAAACGGATGTCTAAGACCAAGACATCCGGTAGCAGACTAGTAAACATTTCTTGCGCTTCCTGCGGGGTTCTGGCCTGCCCAACTACTTGCATGCCTTCCGCAATTAAGGACATGGCGAACCCGGTCATCACGATCGGATGATCATCCGCAAGCATGACGCGTATCGCATTGGGTTTTTGTTGACGTTTCATAAAAGACTCCGATCACAGATGATAGGTATAGGACTTACGCAAAATGGTGCTGACCAAAGCCTGCCCTCGAATACTTGAATCGGGGGCGTGGAGCCGAAGGCAATACCTTAGTACGACAAGGCGAACACAACAACGCCAGCGTCTGTTTTGCGTAAGTCCTAATGTATTTCATGCGTATTTTACTGGCTACCATCAAAAAACAGGAAATATTCCAATAAAAAGCTTTTCTTTTGCTAGTTACTAGCATATTATAAGTCATCGACTAGCAATTTAAATGTAAAGTTAAGCGCAATTTCCCAGTCGATAAGCTAATAAGTGAGCCAACCAATAATCGGTCGAATCCTGTCCCAATTGAGCATAACTAAAGGAGAACAACATGGACTTCAATACCCTAAACCATAAAGCACCAAGCAAATTACCTTCACTCATCGTGACAGTCGCCATACATGCGCTCGTTCTGGGTATGGCATTACAGGCGACTAAGATGGTGATCATTACGCCCAAGTCTGTCGTCGACCATATCACGCCGGTGGTACCAAAACAAACACCTCCACCAATACCGGAAGAAACGATTACCTCAAAATTACCACCGCCGGACCAAGTTTTTTTTCCTGCGCCAGAAGTGGACATTGTTACTCAACCCTTAGTGGTGCCATCAATGCCATTCACCAATATCCCACCACTTGATGGGACGTTCAAACCGAGTGGTACGGCCACAGGGAATCCCGGTGCGACAGAATTAGTCTCCGCCAAACCTGCGGTGCACACTGCACCCGGTGCGGTTTCTAGCGCATGCGAAAAACCCGACTATCCGGCCAACTCCGCGCGTATCGGCGAAGAAGGCACGGTTAGTTTAGCCATGTTAATCGGCGCAGACGGGAGAGTATTGGAAAGTCGAATAGAAAAATCCAGTGGCTCCCGCGCTCTGGATAAGGCCGCGGTGCA
>JAIELM010000322.1 GCA_019752975.1 Undibacterium sp.
AATTATGGCGAACCTGACTTTTCTAGCGGACACCTTCACCCCTAGCGCCGAGTCAGCACTGTGGGAATTTCAGCGTCCCGTCTTGGCCAGCATGGTCAAAGGTATCGCTTCGCAACCTTTGGTAGCGGCTGTTGAAATTCGCTCAAAAACCGGTAGTTTAAGTGAAACCAAGCGCAAGCCAGAGGTCGAGGCCTCAACTACTTTGCGAATCAAACGTGAGTTATTTGGTGGGGGAAATGAAGCAAGCCATATTGCTTTAGGTACGCTCAGCATTGCCTCAAGCGAGGCGTACATACTACCTTTACTCGGCCGCGCCATGCTCTCAGTGTTGCTGAACACGATGTTGCAATTAGTGTTTTTGGGTTACATGCTGTGGTGGTTACTCAAGACCTTTGTGGTCAAGCCTCTAGCTAGCTTTTCCCTGCAGGTAAGCAAGCTCACTAAGGAAGAACAAGTGCAATCCAGCGCCGAGCATACGATAGATTTGGATGCTAATAAAATCCTTGAAATTGACGCCCTTGCGCAAACCTTCAATCATCTTATGCACCAACTTCGACTCAGTCATATCAGTATCGCTGAGCAAAATATCGACCTCGAAAAAAGGGTAACACAGCGCACTCAGGAGGCGCATGAAGCGATGCGCGCGGCAGAGGCAGCAAATCAAGCAAAATCGGATTTCTTGGCCAATATGAGCCACGAGATTCGCACCCCCATGAACGCCATCATCGGATTGACGCGCATGGTGCTAGACACCCAGCTACAGCCTCAGCAACGACAATACCTCACTATGGCCGATTCCTCGTCGGCTGCACTACTGAATATTCTCAACGACATTTTAGATTTTTCAAAAATTGAAGCAGGGCGAATGGAGTTGTCGCCGACTGAATTCCCATTAAGCGAGGTGATAAATACCTTGGCAACAATCATGAGTGTCAATTCTGGCGAAAAAAATTTGCAGTTAGTGATTGGCGTCGATGCCGATGTCCCCAGTATTATGATCGGTGACGCAATGCGTTTGCAGCAAATCCTGGTTAATTTGGTGGGAAACTCCATTAAATTTACGGAATATGGTGAAGTCTCTTTGCACGTGCAAGTGCAGCATCGCGATGAGGTCGAAATTGAATTATGCTTCCAAGTGCGCGATACTGGGATAGGTATGAATCGCGAACAACAGAGCCGCCTGTTTGCTGCATTCTCTCAAGCCGACGAATCCACAACCAGACGTTTTGGCGGAACGGGATTGGGTCTGGCCATCAGCAAACGTCTCACCGAGATGATGGGTGGAAGCATACAAGTGAGCAGCGCACTAGGTGTTGGAAGTAGCTTTAATCTGACGGTTCCACTACGCTTAACGAGTCAGCAAACAGAACATGCCGAACAGGCGGACAAAGCAGATATACTTCAAAAGCTATATGCACAATACAAGCTTCGTAGCTTACACATTATTTTAGTCAGCAACAACGCAACTACCTTGAATTTTTTAAGCCAAACCATCATAGCGCTTGGGTGGCAAGTCACCTCCTGTAGTTCGACTACCGTAGCACGAACGACGGTCAAAAATTCGGCCTCCACTGAGTTCGATCATGTGCTATTAATGGACTGGAACATCCTTGCTTGGTCGCCACTAGATGACTTTCTCCACCCATTTGCTGATTCACAAAAATCGCTACCCGTCATTATCATGGCCAATACCTTTGAACGTGGGCACTTAATGCGCAACGATCTAGTAGAACATGTAGATGCCATTTTATTGAAACCTGTAACAGGCGCCAATTTAATTAACGCGTTACAAGAAACCTACGCGAAACGCAATCTCAATCATCAGCGTATTCTCAACAACACGGGCTCAACTAAAAATCACAACATTAAAGATATACGCGTTCTCTTGGTAGAAGACAATCCTTTAAATCAAATCGTCGCCCGCGGCCTACTAGAAAAAGCCGGTGCCAAAGTGGACATTGTCGACAATGGAAAACTCGCTGTGGAGCAAATGCGGTCGCACATGAACAGCTACGACATCATCCTAATGGATGTACAAATGCCGGTCATGGATGGTTTTACAGCCACCCGTTTGATGCGAGATGAGTTAGGCATACGTTTGCCCATCTTAGCGATGACCGCCGGTGTATTAGCGTCAGAAAAAGAGCAATGTATTGCATCGGGGATGGACGATTTTATCGCCAAGCCTATCGATGTAGAATTAATGTTCTCCGTCATTAAAAAATATTTGTCCAAAAATTCCATCTACGTGCAAGCAGAACATTTACAACAAAAAACACCTGAAGCACTCATCGAGATTCAACAAAATTCCGCGCTGCTAGCACCCGTATTGCCTGCATTAGAAGAGAAAGAAGAGAAAAAAGAGAAAACACTCACATCCACACTGGAGATCACGACTTTATTCGATCCGAGTCCATTAATGAGTTTAGCTAAACTGAGTCCAACCTATAAGACAACTCTATTGGCGTCAGTAAGAAGTATGCTCGTACGAGCACCCCAACAAATCAGCGAATCACAACTCGCCTGGGACGAAGCTAGACCCTCTGATGCAGCAGATATTTTGCACACCATGCGAGGATCGCTCGGCAGCTTAGGCGCATTGCGCTTTGCGGCGTCTTGTCAAAAACTTGAAATCGCCATTCACGCCAAAGATACCAACGAGATCGCTACCTTATTTGTGTGCACCCGCCAAGACCTGCACGACACTTTAGAAGTAGCAAAGGCCTGGTTGTTATCACAGGAAGATGCAAGCGATGCTGCCTAAGCTAGGGAAGCGCGCAGGCATTTAACAACTCATGTTCCCGCTAAAATGCATGACTCATTCCGACTAAAGCACGATGAGCGCTGCGATTTCCAACGCTCATAAATAGACCCAGATCCGTATCTTTTGCTAGGCTAGTACCGGCTCTTGCATGCGACAACGAGACATAGATAACACTGCGTTTGCTGAGCTCATACTTATCCATCAAGACGAATTGATCGGCCGATCCACTAAGATCACCAGCCCGACGATTAGCATAAAAAACGGCTGTGAAAGTCGAGCGTGGCATCCACAGATAATCGACGCCGACACCAAAAATCGAAATTTTACGTTTGGTAGTATTAACTTGATTCTGTGAGTACAAAACTTTGATCACCCAATCAGAATTCATAGTCCAACGCGCTCCAGCAAAATAGGAAGTGAGCTTGGAACTATTAGTGGCGTCGGTAAATTGTCCATAACTCACCGCCGTACTCAGCTCCTGACCAACATAGGAAGCCGAAGCACCAGTATAAGCACTTGCCTTGGTATTCCCAGCGTGCTCACCTAAGCCGACCATAGCGGAGACGCTCCAGTGTTGATCCATTACTGGGGAAGTGTATTTGATCGAATTATTTTGACGTATGGCCGAAGTGAGATCGCTACTAGAACCATGCAGACTATACATCGCATTATTAGACATTAAGCCGAATTGAATATACGGGTTACTGCTCACATGGCCAAAATTCATAGGTTCGATTCTGGTTGCCGCGTCAAACACCAGATGGAGTTGACGCCCCAAGCTCAACTTACCCAAAGAACCTGATAAGCCTAGCGTGGCGACCCGATCAAACAAACTCACCGTACCGACGCCAGCGGTTCCGACATCTGGATTAAGCGAGCTT
>JAIELM010000160.1 GCA_019752975.1 Undibacterium sp.
TTGCTGAGACTACGCTTTGCCCTCCTATTTCTTGGGCTAGATCAGTTTGCGTTAGCTGGTGCTGCTCCATGAGAAAGCGCAATACTTCGTGTGGTGCTGCCTTAGGAATGGAGTGGTGAATATTGTCGTAGTCTTCAACCAGTTGCCCAATTAAGTCGAGAAAATCGGCTAACTCATGATCTTCTTGATCGCCTACAACATCAATCATCCCATTCATGAAACTCACCATTTTTGAGTAGTGATCTGCGCTGTGTATGGTGCACACTTTAACGGGTAAGGCTTGTTGAAACGCCTGCCATGCAAGGACGATGTGCTTACTATTGATGTTCATTGTGGTCATGATTATTGGTTCCTAGTGGCTTTGTTCCAGCGGTCATATTCTGCGTGAGTGAAAACTTCGCGTATGTAGAGTTTTTGACGGTTATAGTGAATCACAGCGATCACTCGAAAATTATTTCCACCCACATCAAAGATCGTATAAGGAGCTGAATAGTCGGCACTGTTGCATATCTGCTTTACCTCATGAAAATTCATGGGCGCATGATTTTCAAGAAGTTTATGCCAACTCATTAAAGGCACTTTGGCACTGGGATGCTTGTGCCAAAATGTTTCTAGAGCTTGTTTGGAAATGATGTGCATTCGAGTAGAATATAGCAATTTGCTATATTTGGCAAATTTCTTTCATGAAAGTGAAAAGCATCTGTAACACACGCTTATGCCACTTTCGGTGGAGGTCTTTTATTATCAGGGCTGACTGACAGACTATTCTTTGGCCACCATTTTTGCCAACGTGTATGCACGGTTTCTAAAGCAATAGAACTATATTGCGGGTCCAGTTGAATCGTATGGTCGTGATAGAAGTTGATAGTTCTAGACATAGTCGTGAGCAAATGGTTTTTTTGGGGCGGTACTAATTTTTTCATATAAATCTATTTGCAGAATATTTGACTGTCGTTAAATTAGTTTCGCAATACATTACTAACTCCTTCAAATATCGACGCGTCATGAAATGTCGCATCCTTGTTTCAAACTCCGTATGGTCGCAAATTGACACGTGATTGTATCGAACTTTTGAAAGGATTTTATGCGTATCTCTTTTTTCATTTCTGTGTGCTTGGTGGCTTCAATGACTGCTTGCGGTGGCGGTGGCCAGCCTGCTCAATCGAATAACTCAACAACTGTTGCCGTCCCTAGTTCGCCCCCGTTGTCAATCTATGTTGGGATTTGGCAAAACCTCTGTCAGTTTCATCAACAGGATACCGTGATTATCAGTATGCCCAACACCAGCACTGGAAATCTAGAAGTGCAATTGCAGACGGATTATTACGATGGAACAGCATGTACAGGGCAAGTCGTCGGCGTGCAAGCGACAAGTACTAACCTGAGTATCAGTTACGTCAAAACCATTGATACTTTCGTGGCACTAAATCCATCGGGTGGCGCATCGGCTTTGCGAGTGGATCAAATCACGGCAAGTGCGCCAGCCCAATTTTCCACTATCTCCGGGAGTAAGGTGCAAAGGCGCACGTTGAACGGAAAGCAGCAGTGGTGCATGAGCTTTAGTAATGGCGATAGTACTTGCGTCGATGATAGTGGTACGCAACCAGCTCAAACCTCTCAAGGTGGGATGTACACACGCAGTAACGAATTGTATTTGTTGTCGTCATCGACCGGCGGCTATTCTGTCGACGAGAAATTTACAAGGAAGTAAAAAATTACATTACGTGAAAGCGCTAACATTTTCTTTTGTACATCGAGCGGGAATTTCTGATCCGCTTCAAGAACGCGTTGCGACATTAGATGTCGCAACAGCGATTTAAACATTCGCAATGTGCAATAGCGACCTTTGGGTTGATGCGCCTTTTCAAGGTTGGTGATGGAAATTCTGGTAGCCAATCGATAGAAAATTACATGTAAGTTGGTGTGTTTTTACATGTAAATATTGGAGTGTTCGTGTAAAGCTTTTGCTTGTGTTGTGTAGATTTGTTTTTTCTTCGATTGAAATCAAAATACTTGAGTTTGGTAAACTCTTTTTACTAACTCGACACGTATAATTCTCGAAGAAATTTCTTGATCAATAACGCCAACAAAATGAAACAGTCTTCGTGTGGGCAATTTGCCCAGCCATATTTTGTAGATGATGATCATGAGCGTGAAAAAAGTGTGGGTATGTGGCTTGTCGTTAATGTCAACCTGAGTGGATGTGCCGCGACGAGTGTAAATTATCGTCCGATTGTCGATGTGAAAGGCGTTGACGTGAATAAGTTTGAGGGCGATTTGAATGATTACCGACTATATGCGCGCAAGTTGCAGTGTCTGGCGAAGGGGCTGCAGCGGTAAGTGCGCCTTTTGGCGCATTACTCGCTGCTGCGGCTGGTATCAAGTACGATTGAGTTAGTATTGCTCGTGTGGATGCTGTCAGTGGCGCGGTTTCGGGTGCAGCGGAATGTGAGAAAGACCAGAGCAATATCATCCGTACTTGGCGTGGATATGGCGTCTTGCAATATGTTAATCAACCGGTGTTCGCAAAGTGTGGGAGTTGAATTTTTCGACGAACACCGTCTTAGATCTAAACAAAACATGTGTGATTTTCGACTGTAACTTGAATGGTGAAAAGTATTGGTTGAGAGGTTGAGTAATTGAGGTATTTGATGTTCATCTAAGAGCATTGACTGATAAGTGTACAGCAAAGTTTTTTTGAGGAGCGTTGCTTTAACTATTCAAATAAACGATAAGAAAAATGGAAGAATGAAGTAGATGGCAGATGCCCTGAAAAGACATTTCGATATTTTAAAAATGCTGTCAAAAGACAGGCCTTTGAAAACAAGTGATATTCATGAAAGGCTCAGAAGTTTAGGGCACGACATTAGTAAGCGCACGGTTGAACGCGATCTTCAACATCTGTCCACGCAATTTCCAATCTATGCCGATGACGCAGAGCATGCTTTGTGTTGGCGCTATGTAAATGATGTGGCAATTCATTTGTTTCCCGGATTAAGTGAAGCTGAAGCAGTCAGTTTTATTGTGCTGCAACAGTTCGCCCAACAGCTCCTGCCCGAATCGTTGAGTCAGGATTTGCAGCCATATTTCCAAGAAGCTAAACGTACACTGAGCAGCAGTATTTCCAAAAGCGCGATCAAGACATGGCCAACCAAAATTCGTTCGGTGAGTGCTACGCAGCCCTTGATCAATCCCCCAATTTCTAAAGAAGTTTTGAAAAATGTTCACGCCGCGCTGTTGAGCGATCAGCAAGCCAGTATTAGATATCAAGCACACGGCAAGAACGAAGCCAAAGAGTACTGCGCTAATTTACTCGGTTTAGTAGAACGAGGTTCGGTTCACTACTTGGTAGTGACCATCGAACCATACCAAGAAGTACGAATGCTAGTCATGCACCGCATCGTCAATGCGACAGTGCTCGATACTTCCGTAAAGAAGCCAGAATCATTTAGCTTGGATGCTTATATCAATAGCGGAGCCTTTGGATTCGGTTCGCCCCAAGGGGAGACACTGATTCATCTACGGTTTTTTAATGGTGCAGGTAATGCGCTCAAGGAGACACCTTTGGCGCGTGATCAGGTCGTAACGCAAGTCGATAACTATACGATCGAAGTGAACGCAACCGTGCGCGATGATTGGCGTTT
>JAIELM010000215.1 GCA_019752975.1 Undibacterium sp.
GTCATGTGACGCGCGGGGAAAACGAGACGGCCACCGTTTTTATGAAAGGGCGCGCCGATAAATTACCTGTGAGCCGTAGTTATTTGCATCACTTCAAGCAGACATAGTTCAACCTTCAGTTCCCAGGATTCATTAATCACGACTGCTAGACCGCTTCTACCATTAGAGGTTGTCGCGACAGTCAGAATCAGAGACAGAACCCCTCAACCTCAAGGCGCGGAGACGCTGAGGAGCGCGGAGGTTTTCTCCGATTTTCTCTGCGTCTCTGCGCCTCGGCGTTGAGGGGTTTTCGGTTTTTCTTCTCAAACTATCCCTTTCGCGACAACCTCTCTATGAGCGACAATTCCCACGCGACCACGCTATCTCATCGCAAACAATAATATGGCTTGGCATTACAAGAATCTCGGGCATCGAAAAAGTGAGCGCGTCTGCCGAGTGAGTAGGTGGGCATCCCATCCGTTTGTGTTTAGGAGGTGAACTTCATTTGGAAATGCCCAGCTTGCCTCCCATCGTATGGTTAGTCGCATTGGTGTATCTCAAAGGTGGTCGCAAATGCATTCGGGTTACGCTATTTCATAAGTGTATTGGTGCCGCACACCGATTGATTTTCGCAAAGGAATATCGGGCTGAAGTGTGTTGGTTGAGCAGCAGTTAGAATTAAATCCGTTTACCCAAACGCTGTTTGTGTTTATCAATCGCTCGCACAATAAAATCAAAATTCTCTATTGGCATAATAGTGGGACAGAATTCAACTAAAAATATCTCTTCGTTCGGCGTAAAATTTGGATTTCGATGAGTTCAAAAATGCCAACGCACAAAAGCGACCAAGACGAATACCGCAATCATTATGAGTGGAATCATGGCTGGCAGTAGTGGCCAGAATTGAGTATTAATGGGGCGGCTTGGCCAATCAGTGCGAACGAAAGAGAAATAAAAATACTGGCGATCACAGTAGTGTTTGCGAATGTTAGTTTCGAGATTCCACAACAAGCCAGCCGCCAAATAGACAATGGTAGACAGCATTAAATTGCCAGACCATCGTACCGTGTAGGCCTTGTCACGCCAAAGTAGGTAAGCATCATAAAACCAGCTGCTCGAGAATAAAAGGAGCGCAATCGCGACGACCAAATATCGCCAATGACGTTTGCCTATAATGACTTGGTAAATCAAACCAACTGCCCACGGTGCGCTTAAAAAGGTGAGTAGCGACATTCCAGATCCTGTGACGACATCCCAAGTTTCGTCATTAGTGTGCGATCCAGCAAAGCTCACGAAGGTAAATGCCGGTAGGAATATCCACAACTTCCATGGTATGCATAAGAACTTAAAATAGGCCAGCCATTCGTCGATCAGACGTATTCGCTCGCCCCATAGAATCAGTAAAGCGATCAGGCAAAATGCAATCCAACATGCCATGTAAGTAAAATGAAATACTGAAAGATGAAAAGGCTTCATGTTGAGAAATTGGGATATTGTGTTGTCCAACGATCATACAGAAAACGGCGACGCGTTTCATGGGCTGTTTGAAGGACATAGGAAAATCGTGGTTCAATATGGTCACACTTCACACTTCACACTTCACACTTCACACTTCACACAGCACTACGAACAAATTGTGCCTTACGAAGAAAATTTTTCGACTAATTTCATTTCGATTTAGGCGACAAAAAATATATAACACCCATTCAAAATCCCAACTAAAAACACAGAACCTAAGCTCGCAGTCATTACCACGCGTTCCGCCAAAAATTCCCCAATTTCTCTGCAATGCCACCGTCATCCCAATCAATTTTATCTCAAATTGTCTCCTGAGTTTTAGTTTCAAAAAATCAGCCTACACCCGCGGTCTCTCTTTTTGGCTAGCTAGCCGCATTGCCCTGCCCTGTAAAACTTTACTCCCTGACTCATCGAAGTATTCTCGTTGCTTAATTCCTTTAAGCGAGACCTTGCACGGTGACAGCTTTTTCGCCTGTAACTCATCAAGTGTCCACCGCCACTCATGGTGATCAGACCGTAACCCATCCCATTTTGATAGTAACGGTAGGCTTTCGCAGCGGATACTTCATCATCGATTGCAGCTTGAACCCGCTTCAATCATTTGGTACCGACTCACTCATTAAGGAAATGACTATGACAAGCTTCTCGCATCAACCAAGCTGCATTCGCCGCGCCATTATGGCTTCACTCTTACTTACGCCATTGCTGACACCGATACTCGGCATGCAGTCAGCACATGCTCACGAATACAGTGCAATGATCAAGGCAAAAAAATATGCAGAAGTAGAACGCGCAATCGGCGCAAAACTCGCAAGCGATGCCAATTATGCCGATGCGCTGGTGGCCAAAGTCGATTTGATTCTGATCGAGGGTAAAGTGGCTCGCCTTGACGAGGGCGTTAAGTTGGCTGAGCAATGCATCGCCAACAATCCGAAAAATTCTGAATGCCATGAGGCACTTGGCAATGTGCTTGGAATCAAGGCAGAAAAAGGCGGCGTGATGGCGGGCATGGGTTCGCTGGGAAAGATACGCGACGCCTTCAAGAAAGCGATAGAACTAGATCCAAAAAATTTTAGTGCAGCTAACTCTCTGATGACTTTTTATTTGGAAGTGCCGGGCTTAATGGGCGGCAGTAATTCGAAAGCGAAAGAGGTGATTGCAGAAACGCAGAAAGTCAGTCCAGCGGTAGCGAGTCTACTACTAGCGAAGTTTGATTTCAAAGATGAGAAGATGGAGAAAGCGAAAAATGGCGTTTTGGCGGTCAATAGCAGTGGCAATGCTGTCATCGCGCAGCTGCAAAATGAGATCGCCGTAGAGATCGCTCAGGCCCTTATCAAAGACAAAAAATTTGCCGATGCGGAAAAGATGCTTCGCGAAGTAATTCAACGTTTTCCTGAGTCTTCGGTCGCCTATCTTGGACTTGGCAGATCATTGCAAGAGCAAGGAAAAGCGAAAGAAGCGCTGCCTCAACTAGAAAAATCTCTCAGTATCGACGTGACTGGTGGCGCGCTTTATCGACTGGGTAAAACCTGGCAAGCACTGGGTGACAAGACCAAAGCAATTGTATTTTTCGAAAAAGCCTTAGCCTTTACACCAGCCTTGGGCACAAAAACCCGTGCTGACGCAGAGGAACAATTGAAACTATTGAAGTAATCTCGCTTTTACAAAATAAACAAAATCAACAAAATCAACAAAATCAACAAAATCAACACTAGGATAAAAAATCATGTACGAAATCTCTCTCACCCGTCTAAATGTATTACGTGCGATGTACTTGTTGGTGGTAGTCGGGCTCGCACTCAGCCTATGGCCGGACGTTTTCGCTTCCAAAAAACCGTTCGCAGCATGGGAGTTTTTTCGCGGGGTAGAAACGGCTATGATGGCAGCATTTTGGTTACTCTGTGTGTTGGGGATTCGCTACCCCTTACAGCTCTTGCCCATACTCATGTGGGAATTGCTGTGGAAAACGATCTGGCTGATTGCAGTACCTGTGCCACTCTGGTTAAATGGACGCTTAGATGAGAAGTTACTGCCCAATGTGTTTGCGATTGGTTTGGTCATTCTCGTGTATGCCGCAATACCTTGGTCCTATGTGTACCGTCACTACATTAAAAAGCATGGTGATCAGTGGCGAC
>JAIELM010000046.1 GCA_019752975.1 Undibacterium sp.
AAGCAAGAGTGTGGAGCGACGCCGAGCTAAAGTGCTTGCAAGAAGTATCAGTCGCCCTTTCAGTTTTAGTTGGACAAATCCGCGATGAGTTTCGCCAGAATGACAATGATTGGACGCTGTTAGATGACGGTACTTTGATCGGCAAAGGGAGTCTGCCGTTATTTACGCTCGGGATCGCCTTGGGTATTGATCTCGATAGCGAAGAGGTGGAATCAATAGGCGGGTTGATCATGCATGTACTTGGCGATTTACCAGAAGAGGGGCAGAAAATTGAATTTGCCCAGTTTGACGCAGTAGTTAAAAAGATGAACGGGCCAAGGATTTTACTGGTTCGTATCCATCCTAAAGTGGATGTAAATGAAATGCATTAGGTGTCGTGCATAAGTCCCTATACAAACATAAAAGTAGTCACACAGGAGGACAATAGCGCCAAGGTATGGCGCTGCTTGTCTGTGGGGACACGGACGGACACAGACGGACACTTTTTGAGCGTTCGGACAGTGATCTATTCTTTCGATCACCGCATCGCTCTAGCGAAAGTACCATCCAATTGGCGATTTGTGCACGGGTATGAAAATTGCTTGTTTGATGCTCTGGCGCGGGTTCCGCGAATTTTGTACAAAGGAAGAATCAATGTTTTCAAAACCTGTTCAATACTTACTCAAATGGGTATTACCCTTATCGCTGTTGTGCTGTGTTCACGCGCACGCCAGTGTCAAACTTAAACCCTTACTGACCGACGCGGAAATTTTCAACATCCTTAAAGAGCGCATCGATGTTGAAAAGCAAGGTGTGGGTTTGGTGGTTGGCGTCATCGACCAGCAAGGAACGCGTGTGATCAGCTACGGAGTGATGGACAAGAAAACCCAAGCGAAAGTTGACGGCGACACAGTGTTCGAAATCGGCTCGGTGACGAAATTATTCACCTCCTTGTTGTTGGCCGATATGGTGCAAAAAGGGGAAGTAGTACTCACTGATCCGGTTGCGAAGTATTTGCCGCAAGGGGTGACGATGCCTACTCGCAATGGCAAACAAATTAGTCTGCTCGACTTATCACTGCACAAATCTGGATTGCCGCAATGGCCAGACAACATGCGGTCGAAAGATCCTTTGAATCCGGTGGCTGATTACACCGTCGCACAAATGTATGAGTTTTTATCGCGTTATCAGTTGACCCGTGATATCGGTGAGAAAGCAGAATACTCGAATATCGGCGTTGGACTGCTGGGGCACGTGCTGTCTTTGCGAGGTGGTAAAGATTTCGAGACCTTAGTGAAAGAACGGATTACGAATCGTTTAAGTATGAATGACACAGGCATTAGCTTGAGCGCGCGAATGACTGCACATTTGGCCAGTCCGCACAACGCGCAAGGGGAACTGGTCAAAAATTGGGACCTACCCGCGATTGCTGGAGCCGGGGCCTTACGTTCTTCGGTTAACGACATGCTCAAGTTTTTAGCGGCGAATATGTCCCCCGATAAATCGCCATTGCGCCTATCGATACAGACTATGCATTTTCCATTTGAAGAATCACCCGAGATTCATTTAGCCTGGGGTGTTGGAAAAAAATATGGCACAACGATGTGGAATCATAGTGGATCAACCTTTGGTTACAAGAGTATGTTGGCCTATGACGAGACCCGTCGTCGTGGTGTCGTGATTCTATCTAATAGTGGTGAAGTTGATGATATAGGATCGAAGATATTGAATCGCGAATTCCGTCTACGCCAATACATTCCGCCTGCGTCCTTTGTGCAAGCCTTGAACGAAAAAGGCTACGAGACGGCAATTCCAACTTACGACGCCATGAAAAAAAGCGATAGCGATTTCTTCTTACGTGAAGAAGTCGTCAACGAATGGGGATATGCTTTATTGGGCCAAAATAAAGACGCTCAAGCCATCGAAATTTTTAAGCTAGGCATTTATGTTTTTCCAAAAAGCGCGAATGCTTACGACAGCTTGGCGGAAGCGTATGAAAAAGTCGGTGATAAGGATAACGCCATTCTGCAATACAAAAAATGTGTAGAGCTTGAGCCAAACAATCCACATGCTTTGGAACGATTGGCCACGTTAGTCAAACTCTAGTTCGCGACTGGATTTGTCTTTGAACGAATACGTTTCATACCAATCCGAATTAAATACTATAGTAATTCTTCATTGGAAACCCCTCAACGCCGAGGCGCCGAGACACTGAGAAAACCGGAGGAAATCTCTGCGCTCCTCTGCGTCTCGGTGCCTCGGCATTGAGGGGTTTTCGGTTTTTTTCACGAATTCATCCCTTTTGCGATAGCCGCCTTGCATCGAGGACGAAGAATATCCATTCCTGCAATAAATCTAAAGCACACTATAATTTTTCTTTCTGTTGGTAAAAAGCATAGGCCGTTATAATTTTTTCTTTGAGGTTCTCTTTGAATTTTTTAACAGGCAAATCGTGAAAATTATCACCCTAGTTTTAATTAGTGCCGGCCTTCTTTCGCCGGCTTTTTTGTTGGCAGCTCCCGTTGATAAACCTACCGTGAAAGCGCTGCCTGCACCGATGTGGAAAACCTCGGTGGAAGGTGTGACAGAGTACCATTTGGCCAATGGCTTGACTGTCTTGTTGTACCCTGATGTCAGTAAGCCGACGATCACCACTAACATTGTGTATAAAGTGGGATCGCGCCAAGAGAGCTATGGCGAAACTGGCATGGCGCATTTGTTGGAGCATCTCTTATTTCGCCCGAGTGCAGAATTTGGTTTGAAGGCGGGCAGTAAAAGTCCTATCGACGTGTTGAATGGAATGGGCGCGTACTTTAATGCGACCACTTGGTACGACCGTACTAACTATTCAGCCACTTTTCCTGATAGCGCGGAAAATCTAGATTTGATGTTGCGGATGGAAGCGGATCGTATGGTCCACGCGGCGCTAGCGCAAAATGATTTATGGAATCCCGTGACAAAAAAAGGCGAGATGACCATCGTGCGCAACGAGTTTGAGATGGGGGAGAATGACCCGATTCGTGTCACCGGTGAACGCATGCAATCGGTGGCATTTGATTGGCATAATTATGGGAAGTCCAGCATAGGTACGCGTTCTGATATTGAACATGTCAACATCAGTAACTTGAGGAATTTCTATCGGCGTTACTATCAACCAGATAACGCAGTGCTTATGGTGGCTGGGCGTTTTGATAGCGATAAAGTGCTGGCGCAGATCAATCGAATTTTTGGGAAAATTCCTCAAGCAAAACGCTTATTAGCGCCGACATATACCAGCGAACCAGCACAGGATGGCGAACGTAGCGTCACGGTAAGACGCCCTGGCGGCAATCAATACCTTGCGGCGGGCTACCATATTCCTTCGTCTAACCATGCCGATGCGGTACCACTTAGTTTATTGACGGAGATTTTAAGCAGCGCTAGCGACGGTCGTCTGTCGAAAGCGTTAATTGACCGCAAATTAGCGACCAAGGTGGAGGGTGGGCAGAACAGTAATTTGGAACCCGGATTTCTCAGTTTTGGTGCCGTTCTGGCCAAAGATGCCAATTTTGAACAAGCGCAACATAGTCTGCTCGACGTGTTAGAAAACCTCAAAGCGCAGCCAATTACCCAGGAAGAATTGCAGCGTGCTAAGCAGAGCATCTTGAA
>JAIELM010000125.1 GCA_019752975.1 Undibacterium sp.
GCTTTGAAGGCTCGTCTTTGGAAACCATCCGTCATATGGTCGCGTCGGGTATAGGGATCACGGTTCTACCTAGTGCATCGATACCGGATATGACTAGCCGAGAAGGCTTATTACGCTATTTACCCTTCAGCGATAATGCTCCAGATCGAAGGGTGGTGCTCGCTTGGCGTAAGAGTTTCACTCGTCATGCAGCAATCGAAGCAATACGTCAAGCGGTCATGGGCTGCAACTTGGCTGGGGTAAGCATGCTGCACGAAAACGCGACGACACAATAAGGTAGGCTCGCGAACAGTCGCGCACAGTAGGAAAAAAAGTAGCGCGAAGTGGCGTAATATCTGCCTCGTTTAACTTTATAATAGGCACAAACTCATGTGCCTGTAAAAATAATCAATCCCATCTTAGATCCTATTTTGAATCCCATCGTCTCCCGTCTCTCACTATATATTCAACTAGTACGTCTCGATAAACCCATCGGCATTTTGCTTTTACTTTGGCCGACTTTAGTGGCGTTATGGTTAGCCTCCGAGGGTAGGCCTACTTGGTCGCATCTGCTCATTTTTGGCTTAGGAACTGTGTTGATGCGCTCTAGCGGTTGTGCGATTAATGACTATGCGGATCGGGATTTTGATAAGCACGTTGCCCGTACTGCACAGCGCCCTATCACCAGTGGTAAGTTAAGTGCACAGGAAGCCCTCATCATTGCGGCAGCTTTGGCTTTGATCTCGTTTGGATTGATACAATCTTTAAATACACTCACCAAATTATTGTCTATTCCCGCCCTATTTGTGGCAGCGAGTTACCCTTACTTCAAACGATTTTTTGCCATTCCACAAGCCTATTTGGGCATCGCTTTTGGCTTTGGCATTCCTATGGCTTTCGCTGCGGTATTAGCTCATATTCCTTGGCAGGCTTGGGTACTACTGGTGGCCAATGTATTTTGGGCGATCGCTTATGATACAGAGTACGCCATGGTCGATAGAGAGGATGATCTCAAAATTGGCATCAAAACCTCAGCCATTACTTTTGGCAAATGGGATGTCTTTGCGGTGATGGCGAGCTACGCTATTTCACTCGCGCTGATTGCTTACGTGGGCTATGAGCTTGGACGCGGTTGGTATTTTTTTAGCGGTATTGTAGTAGCAAGCTTGTGCGCGCTCTATCACTATCGACTGATTAAAGAGAGGGAGAGAATGGCTTGCTTTCGCGCTTTTAAACACAATAATTATTTAGGCGCGGCTGTCTTTATAGGCTTAATTTGCGATTATCTATTTTAGCTTGCTATGTTTTAAATTTCTGCATTAAGGAAATCGACAAAGAGTGTGCTAATACAAAATCGGTAGCGTCTAGGGCCGTCCGTAATGAAGAGGCATCAGCACCCAAATAAGCGCCGTATTGTTCGAGTAATTTTTTACCGGCATCAAGCGAATTTACGCTGCGCTTTTGTAGTAGTAGCGATAGTTCTGATAAAGCCGTCTCCACCTCTTTGCGGCTAGTTGCGTCTACCGTTGTTCGCCTCTCGCTACCATCCCATACATTGATTGAGCTATTAAGGGAAATTGAAATACGCGCTAACACATTGTCTAATTCCGCCTCAATCTCTAACAAAAAATGCTGATGGGTATGGTCATTTCCATCTGAACTCAAGCGTATCCTACGCATAATTCCTTCAGCCTCTTCACACATCTTCTGCAGCCTTACCGCACCTATGGTTCCTGAAAAGCCGCGCAAGGTATGGGCGCAACGCTCGGCATCGGCATTTCTACCCTCACTGATGGCACTCTTAAGACCACGCAATTGCTCAGGGGCGTCGAATGAGAATTGTTTTTGCAACTTGTTATAAAACGCCAAATTATTATCTAATCGCTTTAAGGCGCTTTCGGTATCGATAGTGTGTAACATCGCGGTATTACTGGCAGCACTATTCGTAGTAATGGTATTCAAGTTGGTAGCGCTATTGACGACAATCGAGGTGGTGTTAAGGCCGAGAATTTCGCTGTTACGATCGAACGGGATACCTCCTGTATGTCGCAAAATACAATTGACTAATTCATCTAGATCAATCGGCTTACCAACATGGTCGACCATACCTGCCGCTAAGCACGCCGCCCGATCCGATGTCATCGCATTGGCGGTCATCGCGATGATAGGTACACTTTGCCTATTCTTATGAGCGAGGATACGTCGAGTCGCATCAAAACCGTCGATATCCGGCATCTGCAAATCCATCAAAATCGCACTGTAGTGTGGCTCACGCAGCGCCATTTCCACACCTAAAATACCACCTGATGCGGTTTCGACGATGGCACCTTCTGCAGACAACAGTTCTAGCGCGATTTGCCGATTAAGATCACTGTCTTCCACGACCAATAATCGTAGGCCATGTAGACGCATCTTGCTGGCTTTCTGTTCGCCTCTAGCTACTACCTCGTTACCTTCAACAATAGCGCTCACGCTTTCGAATAACATTCTAGGAGCAACTGGTTTGATCAAGTAGGCATCCAAGAGTTGCGACTCTTCATTGGCATGTTCCGCCAACATCTCTCGACCATAGGCGGTGATCATAATAATGATGGGAACTTTCCCTGTCTTTTCAATTTTCCTGATCGCTTGTGTCGTTTCCAGTCCATCCATTTTGGGGAGATTCCAATCGATCAAAATGACTTGATAGTGTTGCACCTGAGTGCGTTTTAATTGTCGTAAAGCTTCTTCACCACTAGCAAAGCAATCGCACTCCCAGCCAAAAAATTTAGCCGCTTTTTGCAAAATTCTGCGTGCACTGCTACTTCCATCAATGACCAGGACACGTATTTTCTTGTGCTCCAACAGTTTTGAAAAATGTGGTCGTTGACTACTAAGTGGATGCACGAAATTTCCACTAAAACAAAAACAACTGCCCTTCTCGATTTCGCTCTCAACGGTTAACACGCCGCCCATCAGCGCCACCATCTTCGTACTAATGGATAAACCCAAACCGCTACCGCCAAAACGCCGAGATGTAGACGATTCAGCTTGACTAAAACCGTCAAAGATATGCTCTAATTTATCCTTCGCAATACCAATCCCGGTGTCGGTAACGGAGAATTTCAGCGTAACAAATGAAGCATCCATCTTGACCACTTGAATACTTAAGATCACTTCACCTCGTTCGGTAAATTTCACCGCATTACCAACCAAATTCAGTAACACTTGCCGCAATCGCAGGTCATCACCAACCAGTATGCTGGGAATAGCGTGATCGATATCGAATAGCAATTCTAAATCTTTGGTGCCTATGCTTCCTGCGAGCAGAACCGAGAGTTGTTGAATTAAATCTCCCATATCAAAAGCATGAGAATCTAATTCCATTTTGCCTGATTCAACTTTAGAAAAATCTAAAATGTCATTGATGATCGCTAACAACGCATGGGTGGACATCTGTGCCTTGCTGGCATAATCAAGTTGTCGTGGCGAGAGTTCGGTACGCAACAATAAATTCAGCATTCCCAAAATGCCGCTCATAGGGGTACGAATTTCATGACTCATGTTGGCGAGAAAGGCGCTCTTGGCCTGACTAGCCGCTTCTGCGTCACCTTGTGCGGCCTCAATACGCCGAAGTCCACGGGCCTGATAAAAAATCAAAATACAC
>JAIELM010000454.1 GCA_019752975.1 Undibacterium sp.
TGATCTGCCACTTCTGGCATGCCAGTGATATTGAATTTATTGCCTGTGACTTGCGATAAATATGGCAGACCATAATTGAATTCGTGATTGCCGATTCCGGCGGCATCATATTTTAAAGCGTTCATGACCTTGTACATGGCCAAAGTGGTTTCGCAGGAGGCTGGTGCTATCAGCGCCTGATAGTCTGAAACGGAGGTCCCTTGAATGGTATCGCCATTGTCAAATAAAAAGGAATTAGGTGTTTCTGCCCGTGCGCTTTTTATTAAAGTGGCGGTACGCTCTATGCCTAAGCTTTTATCTTCCGCCAATTTGTAATAGTCGTAGCTGCGAATATTGGTGTGTAAGTCCGTCGTCTCAAGTAAAGCCAAATTAGCGGTCGCTCCAGTTGGCACAGCAGGTACTACAGGCACCTCAGCTACTGGCTGGTTTGACGATCCGCATCCAGCAACAGCAAGCATGACAACGAGTGAATATAGCGGTTTTTGCAAAGACATAGAGACTCCAAATCCAAAAAGTAAGAATGGAGCGAGTATATGGAGCACACATGACGCTTTCATGACTCTATGGCAATTAGAGTTGTCCCTCTACATTGGCGTTGGATGTTTGGAGTTGTCGTGCTTCTGATATTGCTTTACGCGTTTCCTGTCGTCGGCAGGGTAAACAACCCTGTGGGTAGGCTAGCATTCGATGCATCAGGGTCTATGCTGATGACGGTGCCGTTGGCCGTGATCGTGGTGGGAAGGGTTTGAATCAAGTTATATAATTTATCCTTAGCAAAAGCTAGCGACCCGCTAAAACCTGTAGACTGGCTTAGCCAGGTAAGACTAACCAGTCCGTGTTGTAATAAAAAGCTAGCAACCAAACCTGAACCATACACCCCAACCTGATAGGGTAAAGTGCCACTGCCCAGACTCAGAAGTGTCGACTGCACGGCGGAAAAATAGTCGCTGATGCCGCCGGCTAGATCGGTATTGGTGGCATCATAATCGACGGCAAAGTAAATCGCTGAACCCATAGGCTGGCCAATTGCCGTCGCCATTTTATAAGCCGCTTGTGCGTCTGCCTTGCCCTGGCTTTGTGTGAAAAAGACCGCTTGTGTTCCCGCACTTTCCCATACCACACCAATTTGTATACCCGAATTACTGAGCGCCTGCGCCTCAGTCAAGCTTAAATTTTTCCAGCCGGAATGACTATAGTAACGCATAGCGAAATTAAAACCTTGTTGTTTCAGAGCTGCCACATAGGGAGTGAGCGTGGTGACGGTATCTAGTCCTTTGAGCGTAGTCATGATGATTTCCTTAGGGTTTTTGGGAAGGTGATTTTAGGGGATTACACATAGCTGCTAATGCAATATCGCTTACCGCACGATGATTTAATTTGGTATTAATAAAATTTTTTAAAACATTACCACATATATTTGAATTTTTATATTGAGGAATAAAAACTCATATGCGGTGTCTCTGCATTTGCTGCTAATGAATCAGAGCAAAGAACCGGCTGAAAAGACATCAGGGCAATTTTATAAATTTGAATCCGATTGCGTAAGTGCTGCGTAAGTGCTGCGTAAGTGCTGTGTATAAGACTAGGTAAATTTGGTCGTGAATTTTTAGAGAATTTTAGGCTAGTAATTTGTTTCTGTCGCTGTTTGATTGGACGCCATTTCGTACGACCAACTGTCTGAGCTTAATGGGTTCGATATGTTGATGTTGGAGGCTGATGCTTTTATGTGATGGATAGAGCTTATATTGATTTTTTTTGCGAGCTTATAAAATGCAACGAGTTTTAATGTGCTACTTGCTTTTGATATTGCTGTTAGATGCTCACTTTTGACTTATCTAGTGACAGGGTTTGTTGCTGTAGCACCGTCACTCTTGGGGCTAAGTCGGACTGCTGTAGATCTTGTACATCGATATCGGTTACCTTGGCCATCGCCATGCGAACTAGGGCTGAGAATGCCATCTCGCTTTCATTGGAATGAGTTAGCACTTGATTTTGTTCGTGCTCAGGAAATTGGCGAAATAAAATACTGATATTCTGTTCTGGTATACCCGCGAGTAAGCGATCAACAAGCTGCGCTAAGTCATCGCTTAAACTGGTCATCACTTGATCCTGACCACGGTAGACTAAGAGTGCGTGCTTGCCATGGTTTTTTAATGCTGAGTACTGCATCATAGTAGGGAGATGTTTGGCGTCGCGGGCAAGCGTGTGATCGCCTTTTGCCAGTACGATCTCGAGTGTGGCACCATGAGAAGACGGCGTGAAATTGTCAGCCTCACTTTGTAAAGCTTGGGCGCTGACTAAAATCATGTCTAGCGATTCCATGTTGTTTTCTTTCACAATACGTTCCAATAAGCTCTGGAGAAATACTTCTCAAATAAGTACAAACAGTCGCTGCCAAGGGGATGGGATTTTTATGACTATCGAAGTCAGAAGTAAGTGAGCAAGAAACATACCATTCTCTTTACGATTCACTCGCCGTAGTCGTATTTCTAGCGGCGTAGGAGATCGCTGTTGGTGGTATTTACAGTATCGTATGGCAATTTACACGCCAACTTACATGACAAAGTAAATGCAAATAGATCCGCGAAGGGAGTAGGGGGATTGGGGATTCTAGTGAGGATTTTGTCGCTGCTGCTCTAGCTACAGGTCATCGACAGTTGCTCGCGACATGGCGCGGTAGTGCACGGGAGGGCGCCAAGCGGCGCCCTTTTTTGGAATTAATTGACAGTAAAGTCGTTCAATTTCTTGGCAAATTTAATCAGCCACAGACGATTTGGGCGCTCAGAATCGGCACCACGAGCTATATGTGTGGTATTGCCAGCCACACAACCTGTGTTGGTAGAAGTCGTCAACGCACCGTTCATATCAACGCTGCATTTGGTAATATCCGTACCATCCACGAGGGTACCGTTGGCGGTTTGTACTATGGTTTTTAGTCCGAAGTCATCGTCATTGGTCAGTGCTAAAGTATTCTCGTCCACTAGCGCCAAGCCTTCTGCTTTCTCGGCTAACCATCCGGCCGCGTTTAAATCAAATAGCAGCGTTTTCTTCAAGACCACGATATTGGCATAGTTCGCGGCATTCACCGCGGCTCCGGTCATGCTGCTTTTTTCCAAATCTGTACCAAGGGCAGCAATGTCAGTTACATTGTTTGGAATCTGTACTAGCATCAAACGATTAAATACTTTGCCGTCCGCGCCTGCACCTTGTTCAATGACGATGAATTTACCATTTCCCAGAGAGATCAAATCTCCCAATTTTGCACCACCTGTTTTACCGCTGGCATACATAGCGGGATCAATAGGATAGGCATATAGCTTGGTTTTTTCGGTACTTGGATCGAACTCTACCCAACGATTAAATTTGGCGTAATCCTTAATACTTTCGCTGGTCGCTGTGCTTGCACCAGGTACCACAAATGAAGCTTTGCCATCATCTAATGGGCTCTGTATAAAGCCGTGCAACTTACCACTTGCCAGCTCCAAACTTAAACCTTCCATACCACGATTGGCACGGCGTTTTAATAATACCGCAGGCAAATCGCCAGCATTAGAGCCTGGTTGATATTTCTTTAGAATGACACCCGTGGTCAAATCGATTTTCAAAATAAATGGACC
>JAIELM010000549.1 GCA_019752975.1 Undibacterium sp.
CAGTTGATAAGTAAAATCCATTTTAGGCCAATGAATTGCCCGCATCACGCGTATTTGGCCACTCAAAGTCGCCATCGTACCGTGGACGTCCCCTGCCAAATCCAGATCACTCACGTTAATTTCTAAATGCATTCCATCTGGTAATTTTCTGGCCAACGCGGTAAAGACATCAGCAAACTCTTTAATTACGCGCTCTCTAAACATTTCTTTGGTCTCGTAACTTGGATAAATATCGGTAAAGTCATCCAATTTACCCCAATTAACTTTAGCATCGCCTGCCAGCGCAGCACTTCCATAAAATGCACATAGTAGGGTAGCAATTAAATATTTTCTCATGACAAATTCTCGCTATCTCATCGTTGGACATCAATATACGGATTGTAGACCAAAAATCGACAAAGTGAAGTAATTTAAAGTCAATAAAAAAGGCCGCCCGAAGGCGACCTTTTTATCACAACTAATGACAACTAATAACAACTTAAGCAAGCTAAGCTTGTTTAAGATTAGAACTTGTGACGAATACCAACGTTAAACAAACGCGCAGTAGCGCCATTGGCATCTGCCAAAGTTTTAACATTTGCTTCATTGCTTACACGAGCCAAAGAAGTGTACAAATTAGTACGTGTTGACAAATTATATGTGTAACCCAAAGCGATACGATTAGAGTTAGATTTTACAATTGTTTTTACATCAGAGTTTGTGTAGCTCATCATGTAAGTACTAGCACCGTCTTTGATAGACGCACCAACGACATACAATTGCTCTTTCGTTTCTCTAGTATCTTTTTTAACGTCAATAGGTGCACCTGAAATTTCTTCGTACATAGCGTGCAATTTAACGTTGTAAAAATCCTTACCGAAATCATAAGAAATGCCAGCCAACAGTCTGTCGCCAGTTTCTTTAGCTGCCAAAGCTTGATTGCCCTTAGCATCTTTAGTCTGATCCCAAACGATATTAGCCATTAATGGGCCATTAGCGTAAGCACCAGCAATGCTAGTTACACGGTTTGCAGTTGCGTTACCAGCAGCTTCGCCAAAGCCGTATTGAGCTGCGCCTGAAAAACCACCGCCAAAACTGTTGGAGATGTAAGTGATAGAGTTATCACGTACTGTATTGATCTTAAACATCAAGTCAGTTTTACCCAACAAACCATCCGCGAACGGATCGATTTGTGCACCATAGACATAAGTCAAGGATTTGTGTTTACCTAAGTTCACAGCACCGAAATCGTCGCTGGACAAGCCTACCCATGCGCCACGAGCGAACAAGTTTGCATCATTTGCACCTGTGTCTGATTTCAAACCCATTTCTAAGTTGAAATTGGCTTTCAAGCCACCACTCAAGGCTTCAGAACCTTTGAAACCCAAACGGGATGTGGAATTCAATCCGCTGTCCAAAGAACGTACTGAACCTGCACCAGCATCTTTATACGCAACACCAGCATCAAGAATACCGTAGATTGTTACAGAGGATTGCGCCAAAGCGGCACCAGAAGTTGCACTCAAAAGTGCTAATGCAAGAATTGATTTTTTCATAGCTTATTTCCAGAAGTTAAAAAATTGTTTTTTGCTGTATCGCATATTTTATTTCTATGCGAGGCGACAAAAACGGTTAGCAAGTCTTTTTTAAAGCCTTGAACCTAGGCGATCCAATGACAGCACGCATGCTACCACTTAATAATGACAACTTTATGACAAGCTCAGGTTTCAACATAAACACAGCGAAGAAAAAAATCTTGTCAACCAGTCCATCATAGTAGCTTGGACGGCATTATAGGCTAAAACTAGAAATGCTGCATAGCATCAAATTGGGTTAGCCTAGGATTTTTCAAGGTTTCCCCCACTATTTCCTCGTATTATTTTGCAGTGCGTCGAGTGTAGACTTGTCCGGAGTACCATAGAACCAGGGCTAAACTAGCAAAACTCAACTGTCCCAATGCCAAGGACAAGACCGAATGATCCAAGCTAGGGGCTAAAACACCCGCTACTACCGCACTAATCAATGTGACAAACGCGGATTGACAGGAGGCAACAATGCCACGTATTTGGGGGAATAGCTCAAGCACCATCAAAGTCGCACCTGGAAAAACGATAGACATTCCAAATGCATAAAAAAACAAGGGCAACACAGACCACGGCAAGGTCGGCATAGCAAATAGATGAAAAACTACATTAAAAAGTGCCGCCCCCATCAGACAAGTAAAGCCGATAGAAACTTGCTTAGCAATACTTAACTTCCCCGCCATCTGATTAGCAGCAAGAGAGCCCAAGAATATCCCGCCAACCATAGGGAAAAATTGCCAAGCAAACTCTTGCGCACTGAGTTTAAGGTGTACCGTAATAAACGTAGGCGCAGAAGAAATAAACAAAAACAAACCAGCGAAATTACAAGCGATCGTCCCCGCCTTAAAATAAAATAGCGGCGATTGAAACACATCACGATAACTAGACCAGAGAAAATCCAAATTAAATGCTTGGCGTTCCTCGACTGGCAAAGACTCAGGCAAGTAACGATAACAGACCAAAAATAAGATACTAGTATAAGCAAACAATAAGAGAAAAATCGTCCGCCAATCGGAATGAAACACCACCCACCCACCGATAATCGGTGCAATCGCCGGTGCAATCGAAAAAATCATAGTTACTAGGGAAAGTAATCGCTCAGCGGGTGCACCTTCATACAGATCGCGCACAATAGCCCGTCCTATCACCATCCCCGCGCCCGCAGCGACCCCTTGCATAATCCTAAAAACCCAAAGGTAGTGCACAGTATGGGCCGAGGCACATCCGAAGGAAGCAATGGCGAACACGACCAAGGCGACCAAAATCACATTCCTGCGCCCAAACGAATCCGATAAGGCGCCGTGCCACAAGGTCATGATGGCAAACGACAGCATATAAGCGGTTAAGGTTTGCTGCACTTCTATTGAGGAGGTGTGTAGACTGGCTTGGATTGCGGGAAATGCGGGCAAATACGCATCAATAGAAAAAGGCCCTAACATGGATAGAGCCGCAAGCAAAGTGGCGAGGCCAGCATTGCTAAGTTTGATATGAGACCGCATGAAAACCTTCTAAAAAAATTCCATCTACTTCAATGCTAAAGCCTTACCGACCGCTATGAAATAGCACTACGAACTGATGCTTATCCCACCTAAACACACATACTTCATTTCCAAATATTCATCCATACCATAGCGCGATCCCTCGCGCCCTAGGCCGGATTGTTTGATTCCACCAAAGGGCGTCACTTCGTTGGCAATCATGCCTGTATTAACGCCTACCATGCCGTATTCTAATTTCTCCGCCACACGCCAAACACGAGCTAGCTCGCGCGAATAAAAATAAGCCGCCAGACCAAAATCGGTATCATTCGCCAAACGGATTACCTCTTCTTCACTGTGGAAACTTTGCACCGCAGCCACGGGCCCGAAAGTCTCTTCGCGCATCACTAACATCTCATGATTGACATCGGCCAATATCGTTGGTTCAAAAAACAAACCTCCTTTTGCATGAGATTTGCCACCAGTAATGAGCCGTGCACCACGATCAAGGGCATCATTGACATGTAATCGCACTTTTTCTAGCGCTTGATGATCAATCAACGGTCCT
>JAIELM010000298.1 GCA_019752975.1 Undibacterium sp.
TCGGCCTTGCCGCTCCGGCTGGAGCTGTGGAACGGCCAGCATTTCGATTTCAGCCCGGAACACCCGCAAGTGACCATACGGGTGCCGCATGTTTCGGCGCTGGCCTATCTGCTCACGCCATCGCTAACCAAGCTGGGTAGCTCGCCATCATGTCGTTGATGAAATAGATGTTCTCACGTAAAAACTGCTTGCTTGGCGGTGCTTCCTTGCGCGCAAGGCGTATCAAATTAATTTGCCTATTGCTACGGGCTTCTTCTTGCGACTTGAAGGCGCTCATTTCGTCAACAGCACGATCAAGGTAATAGCCAAATTCGTGGAAACGCAACAGCCTATTGCGGTCTTGATTCCAAGCGAAGCACTTGACTGCTGCGCCAAATAAATCACCATTACCAACTTGCCAGCCTTGCGCCAAATGCTCCGCAATGAGCCATTCGAATAAGTCTCGAATCTCGACATTGATCAACCGATCGTCATCCATAGTCGCCCGCAATAGATTTTCTGTCTGCCCGACTTCCTCGGACTTTTCAGCCAGCGCTAGCAAAAACTCAGCAACGATGGCGCGGGCCACGTCTATCGCATAAACGACGGTCTCGGCTAGGTCGTTTTCTATATGTTCGGTTTGCTCATCTAGTGGCTTGGGTGTTGGCGGCGCAGTTTCGGTTACCAGCTCAGCTGTTGGTGATACGACAGATATTACTGGGGGCGCGAGGCTAGAAGCATGATCTGAGTTTGTTGCCGACTCTAGCGACGAGGCAGCATCGGCATCTTGCTCAGCAATATACTGTTCTCGCCATTCTTTACTACGTGCCCATGTCAATGCACGCTCATAGCTTTCGCGCAAATCTTGGAAGCCGGCTAAATCATTATCCTGATCAATTAATTTGAGCGCCTTAGCGTAGGCGCGTTTGATGGTGCGTTCATCGGCAGCTTGATCGATTTGTTGATCGATAAAAAAAGCGGGAATATCAAACATACGACGCTCGCCTTTTATTCTGAGAAGTCGGGATGCAGGACTACGTCCTGTTCCATCTGATCGAGCGCATCTGAAAATTGTTTTTGTGCTGGGGCAATCAATTTTTGATCCTGAGTTTCTATCACCCGTTCAAGTTCGGCGATTTGATGATTGAGCCATTCACGTGCCTCGCCTTTCAACTGCTGATAAACACGATCTGCACGCGCTAATAAGGTGCGAACTTCAAGTGCATCACGCGGGTGCATTTTCAATTTTTCTAACTCGATCAAACGCTTGGCGATATCCTCCTCGCTCAGCAAACCGGGATTACCTTGGATCACGGTCTTATGCACTTTTTGTGTGCGAATCATCGTTGCCTGCACTTCCAATAGTCCATTCACATCATAGGTAAAACGCACATCCACGCCATTCTGGTCGCGCGGTAATGGATCTAAGTTTAACTCCAAGGAACCCAACAAAATATTGTCTTTCACCAAGCGTGACTCGCCTTGATAAATATCGAGTTGCAAAATTTTTTGGTTATCTTCGATTGGGTGATATTGCGCGACGCGGCTGATCGGTACAGTACTGTTTCGTTCGATGATAGGCGAAAAATGACCGCTCACATTTTTATTATTCGCCAAACGCATAGCGACCTCGACGCCCAAAGAATAAGGAGCGACGTCGGTCATGACCACTTCGTCGAGGGCAGCATCTTTCATCTTCAAACCAGCCTGAACCGCTGCCCCCATCGCGACCACTTCATCAGGGTTAATTTCACTGGCTGGGAAGCGGCCAAACATCAAGGTTACTAACCGCTTGATGATGGGCATGCGGGTCGCACCTCCCGCAAGTACGATACTATCGAGCTGATTGCTACGTAAATTCGTATCACGCAAAGCACGTTCCACTGGCTCACGTAAGCGTTTCATCAGGGGCGCAGCTAGTTTCGCCAAGGACTCTTCGTCAAATACCAACTCCAAAGTTTGCTCTTTGGTCTGCACTTCCATCTTGGCACTGGTTTCGTTAGTAAGCTCGCGCTTAGTCTTTTCTGCGGCGGCGAAAAGCTGTTGCATAAAACGTGGATCATTACGAACTTTTGGAGCAAACGCGTGTTTTTCAATAAAGGCATCGACCATCATTTTCGTGATGTCTTCACCGCCCAAATAATTATCACCAGCCGATGCACGTACTTCCATTACACCATCGAACATTTCCAAAATCGACACGTCGAACGTACCGCCGCCAAGATCAAAAACGAGGAAACGGCATTCATCCTTAAATTCATGCATACCATACGCCAAAGCCGCCGCTGTCGGCTCATTGACCAAGCGCTCTACCTTCAAACCAGCGAGTTGCCCCGCGGTGCGGGTTGCTTTGCGCTGCGCATCGGAGAAATAGGCTGGAACCGTGATCACTGCTTCCGTCACAGCTTCGCCCAAAAATACCTCGGCATCGGCTTTCAAACTCTTCAATACAAACGAAGACAATTCCTCTGCGCGAAATTCGCGTTTGCCCAATTTAATCTTTTTATCGCTACCCATGTAACGCTTAAAAACCGAGGCGGTCATTTCGGGGTGTGTTTGCAAGCGTTCTTTGGCAGCCCACCCAACCAAGATACTGCCATCTTCATCAACACTGACACAGGATGGCGTCAAAGTGTCGCCAAGACTATTCGGTATCAATTGAGACTTCCCATCTCGCCAGATCGCCACGAGGCTATTGGTCGTACCTAAATCAATACCGATTATCATGCTTCCAACCTTTTAAGTAGAGTAGGACTTACACAAAACAGACACCAGACGCTGGCGTTGTTGCGTTCGCCTTGTCGTACAAATGTACTGTCTACCGCTCTGTGCCCCCGATTCAGGCATTCGAGGGCAGGCTCTAGCCAGCGCAATTTTGCGTAAGTCCTATAGAGAAAAAAATAAGTGCAAAATATCTCTCACCGCAGATATTTCGCACGTCTTTATTTACATGTTGACGAATCTAAAGCATTGTAAAAGAATTCAGATTGCTTGACAATATTTACATACTTAATTCTGTCCCGAAATATTTAGCCTTACACGATATTTTTCAACAATAAGTTCTAGGGTCTGATAAGCTGCTTGCTTTTTTATCTTGTTAAAACATGCTAACGACGGAACAAATTTTGGCTCTGGCACCGGATGCGGCATCGGCAAAGGCAGGAAGCGGTCAAGCCAATCTCTCTTACTGGTCAAAATTCGGTGCTAACGAACAAGCCTTATGGGGACTATGTCAGGGTAGCGGCAAAGATCCCTACCGCACGCAAATAGAGCTGGCGACGCCTGCTTTCAAATGCTCCTGCCCCAGCCGCAAGTTCCCCTGTAAACATGGTTTGGGCTTATATCTTTTATACGCCAAACACGCTGACAAATTTCAGCATGAGCAAGAAGCATGGGTGGCTGAATGGCTGCGTGGTCGCGAGCAACGTCAAGAGAAAAAAATAAATCAAGTCGAAGTAGCCCAAGACCTTTCAGTAGAAGCGATCGCCAGCCGTGAAAAATCGGCGCAAAAGCGGCAAGACAAACGTGAGACCAATGTTGCACAAGGCATCGCACTCATGGAAACATGGTTGAGAGACTTGGCTAGCGACGGCTTGGCGGGACTACGGAGTAAGCCAGC
>JAIELM010000508.1 GCA_019752975.1 Undibacterium sp.
AGCAGCCGCAATGTAGTCTGAGAGTTCAAAGAAGCCGTCACCTAAATTGCCTTCGGTGGTGGTGCAGATGCCTGCAACGGCACCACTTTTGGCCATGCCTTGCACCTCTTGAGAATTGAGATGCGTGGCGTGCACTAAACACCAACGTGAATCGACATTTTGTGTCTCTAGTAGCAGTTCAACCGGACGTTTTCCGGTGGCGGCAAGGCATGCGTCGACCTCACGTTGCTGTTCGGCGATGTGGATGTGGATCGGCCTTAGCTCGGGTAAGGCCGCGACCAATTCTTGTATCTGTCGTGTATTAGCTGCTCTTAACGAATGCGGCGCAACACCGACTTCGATTTGCGGACTTCTCAATTTATCCAGTTCCGCGATGAGCTCTAAAATTTGCTCAACATTGGTTGCAAAACGACGCTGATCTTCACGTAATACTTGGTCTTTAAAATCCGCAAAAGAATACAAGACTGGCAGCATAGTAATTCCCATGCCTGTTGCTTGGGCCGCGTGTATCACTTGCTCAGCCATCTCGGCTTTATTGGCGTAAAAATCACCACTAGCGGCGCGATGCAGGTAGTGAAATTCACACACCGAAGTATAACCATAACGCAGACACTCTGAGTACAGTTGGGCGGCGATGGCATGAATTTGCTCGGGCGAGATGGCGAGCGCAAAGCGATACATTAGATCGCGCCAAGTCCAAAAACTGTCAGGCCCTTCACCAGCGATTTCGGTCATGCCAGCCATCGCCCGTTGGAAGGCGTGAGAGTGCAGGTTAGTCATCCCTGGAAGAAGGTAGCCATGCTGTGTTTCGTCAGGCGCAGGTGTGGCGTTTTGCTCGACGTGAGTGAAATCACCCGCCGCGTTCCATTGTAGACGTACATTGCTGGCCCAGCCATTTGGCAGGAGGGCATTTTTTGCGAAGAGGGTAAGTGATGGATTCATTTTTCTGCTTATAACGTTTAGGTCCGGATCAGGACACAAGCTAAGAGCTGCGGGCGATAAAAATCTCAGGACGAATTGATTCGTGGACTATCGTCGCGGGCTGTGCGCACTATCCGATTTTTCACTTAGCCCAAGTTAAACAAGTCTGCAAAAGCGTTTTCAATAACGGCTGTACTTGCATCGCCAAATCTTCGCGATAAGCAAATGGGGCAGTCTCGTTCATATAGAGGATCTGACTCATTTCCAATTGCATCGCATGGATATTTTTGGTCGGCTGACCGTACTGACGGGTGATGTAGCCACCCTTAAAACGACCATTAAATATGTGGCTAAATTTTTTCGCGTCACTCGAATTTTTCAAGCTCTGTTCCAACGCAGTTTGCAAAGACAGGTCGCAAGAAGTTTGATCGGCATTGCCAAAATTAAGATCCGGCAAACGTCCCTCAAAAAAACGCGGCACCTGCGAAGCGATAGAGTGCGCTTCCCATAAAATAGCAACACCATATGTTTCGCGTAGTCTGGCTAATTCAGCTTGCAGTTGCTGATGATACGGCTGCCAGTAAAGTTGAACGCGTCTTTGCACTTCAGCTTGCGTGGGCATCTGACCCTCTGCATACAGTGGCTCTTTGGCGAAAGTATCGGTCGGACATAGACCGGTAGTATCTTGTCCTGGATAGAGATTGACGTCATCACTGGAGCGGTTGAGATCGATCACATAGCGTGAGTAGTTGGCATGAATTAAGGAGGCGCCTAACTCATCCAGCATATTGTATAACTGTGGTAGGTGCCAATCGGTATCGGCTTTTATCTGCGCTACGGGAGCGAGTTGTGCTGCCACTTCTTCGGGTATTTGAGTACCCACATGGGGCATGGAAATCAACAAGGGAACTTGCCCTTGTTTAAAATGAAAAGTGGGGTGTGACATCGTTTTTTCTCTCTTGAATTCTGCACCACTATACAAAATAGTCGTGCAAATTAGGGCTTACATTCCGCTACCGTTACGCTCGCATACGCCGCTTTGATTTTTTCTATCGTGCTTTTTTCGTCAGGAGTCACGTCTAAAAAGCGATACGTGAATTTACTAGCATTGACGGGTCGCGCCGCGATCTTGGCGTCTTTCAAACCTTTTTTGCTCAAATTGGCGAGATGCACTTTGGCGGCTTCTGGCGTCTTAAATACCCCGAGAGAAATACCCCAACGTAATGGCGTTTGATCTTGCACGATATAAAAATCCTCTATCCCCAATTTGTGTAATTGTGCTGCTTTTTTTTCTGCCGCATCTTTGCTCCCTAGTGAGCTGAGATAAACCATATTACTGGCCACTTCCGAGATTTCTGTACGTGTTTGGCGCTTGCCTAAAGCCAGTTCTTGTAGTTTGATCTCTACGGTCTTGCTTTCGGCTGGCGTGAAATTACCTAGGTCTATGCAAGCAATTTTTGCGAGCGCCGCGGCTTTTTTATTCGATGCCTCGACTAAGGCTAAGGCGGTGCTCTCACTCATCAATGTCAGCCGCTCTGGGCTTTTCTGCGCTTTGAGTCGATGTGGCTCGTGCTTCTCTAAGGAAAAATCACCCAAACGATCTAGCCAGCCGAAATTCGCGGCTAGGAACAGTGCGTTAATAATCAGAAAAATCCAAAATAGGAATCTTAACATGGGCTTTTTGCCTTATTTGTATCGATGGGAATGCCAAGCCGTGATTTTGCCACGAGCTGCAAGCCGCGCAAAACACAATTTTCAATATGCTGTGTCTGCAAAGGACATAAACGCAGCAGATAAGGCAGTAAATAGGGCGCCGCGCCACCCGAGAGTAGTAGTTGAGGTGCTTGCCCTGTGATTGATGCAAGTTGCTCTAAGGCGCTAAGAATCGCACCTACTTGAGCATGAATACAGCCGCTTTGAATTGCGTCTTGGGTATTCTTGGCGAATGCCGAATCGCGTTGTGTCAAGCTCCTAATCTCAGGCAATTGCGCGGTATTTTTTGCCAATGAATCGGCCATCACTTTTAAGCCCGGCAATATCATACCGCCGATAAAATGCCCATCCGCTGTGACGGCATCCACTGTAGTCGCCGTACCGCCAGTGGCAATCAAGACGGGCTGATGGGGAAATAAGTGATGCGCCGCGATGAGGGAGGCGAATCGATCGCTGCCTAGTTGCGTAGGCGTTTGATACTGATTCACGATGCCTGCACACGCTTTGCTTGAGCGAAAGCGCTCTATGCTGATGTGCGGGGATAGTAACTTTATTTGATGTTCAATTTGATCTTGCAATGCTTCGCCGGCGACGTTGGAGATGAAGGCAGAGGTGATCTTACTGCCGCCTAGATGCTCAAACAATAGGGGCAAATCTTGGTGGCTTAAGCCAGCTTCAATTTGTGCAGGAAAGTCTGGTTCATTTTCGGCGAGGCAAACCCATTTGACGCGCGTATTTCCGGCATCGATTAATAGCATGCGCGCTGGCTTAGTGTTAATCATTAGAAAAGCTTAAAGATGTTTGTTCATGGCATTTTACGCCAATGCACGCAAAGAAACATCCCCACTATGAATTCTCACTATTTCCGTCGAAGTTTGCAGCAACAAACAAGCGCTTTCATCAACGCCAAGTGCAATGCCAGTTTGTTGTACTTGTCCGTGATCCATGATCGCCACA
>JAIELM010000415.1 GCA_019752975.1 Undibacterium sp.
CAACTCCCCTATCGCTATTACAGTGACAGTGATATCGCCCATCGCACTTTGTATGTTGAGGCCTCACGTGGCTGCCCATTCAAATGCGAATTTTGTCTATCCGCTTTAGATAAGACCGCCTGGCCATTTGAGATCGATGCGTTTTTAATTGAAATGGAAAAATTGCATGCACGCGGGGCGCGCTTGTTTAAATTTGTTGATAGAACTTTTAATCTCAATATTAAAACCAGCCTGAAGATTATGCAGTTCTTCTTGGATAAACTAGCGGCTCATCCTGATGATCCCGTATTTGCCCATTTTGAAGTGGTGCCGGATCACTTACCCGATGCATTAAAATCGGGAATACAACAATTTCCAGCGGGCGCCTTACAGTTTGAAATTGGCATACAAAGTTTTAACCCCGAGGTGCAAGCACGGATTAGTCGCAAACAAAATAACCAGAAAGCGGTCGAAAATATTGCTTGGTTGGTCGCCCATTCAGAAGCACATTTGCATGTCGATTTGATTGCTGGTTTGCCCGGCGAAACGCTGGAGAGTTTTGCTCAGGGCTTTGATCAACTGTATGCGCTCAAACCACATGAGATTCAATTTGGTATCTTAAAGCGTTTGCGCGGTACACCCATTATTCGACACACTGAAGATTTTGCACTGCGCTTTGATCCCTATCCGCCATACACCATTTTAGCCAATAAAGACCTGCCCTTTACGCAAATGCAGCGCTTGGTGCGCTTTGCCCGTTACTGGGATTTGATTGCTAACTCGGGACGTTTTATCCATACCTTGCCTGTCATTTTGGGACAGCATCCTTTCGAAAATTTTATGGCGCTCTCGGAATGGATTTATGCGCAAACCGATGCGACTCACAGAATCGCTTTAGATCGCCTCGCCAATTTAGTGGGTAAATGGTTACAGCAAGAACGTGGCCTCGCCGCTGGACAGGTCACGACTATGATAGGTAAGGATTATGCGGGCGACCTTAAGCATAAGCAAAGTCCTGATGTAGCAAATGTAACTCATGTGGAAACGAAGAAAAAATTGAGTAAAGCTACACCTAAGCGACAACACCAGCATTTACTATCGTAATGGTGAAGCAAGGATGCGGTCCGCGGAGTACCACCGCAGCCGCTAAATGGAACATATTTACCGGAAAGAATGTTTTTCTGGTTCGCTTTCGCGCATAATCCTAGTGAACATCTTAATGTAGGTTTGAATTTACGCAAAATTGTCCCAGCTAATGCCTGCTCCCGAATGCTTTAGTTGGGAATAGGTCGACGACAACCGTGCTTGAGCATCTTAGTTGAGCTCAGGACGGCTGCCATGACGCTGAGCTAATTTTGCGTAATCCTATAGGTAAAGAATTAGGATTTTAATGACGCGAGCACCCACTTTCCTATTCCAACGCAGCCCTAGCCGACGACAATTTTTGCAACGTCTGCTGATTGTGTTTTGTGCTTATTTTTTAGCCAGCAATTCAGGACTCAATTATTTCTTTCTTTCCTCCAACGTGCCCCTGATTTGGCTGCCCAATGGCATCGCAGTTGTCGCTTTTTTTCGCTGGGGCTTTCGTGTCAGTGGAGCGGTTTTTGCCTGCTCTTTGCTGATCAGTTTAATCAACACACATTTTCCATCCGGTTATGTTGCTGTAAATGGGTATGCCTACCTATTGATCGCACTAGAAAACACGGTGGCTCCGGCTCTGATTGCTTGGTATTTGCGTCGCAAGAATTTTTCACCACAGTTTGCACATAGAGATGATGTCATACGATTTTGCCTCGCAACATTATTCATTGTCATCGCGCTAGACAGCTTGGCTGTTGTACTTCTATGGCAAATAGGCTTCGTGGTGCATCCGCCCAAGGCTTGGTTCAGCTGGTGGGCTGGTGACGTAGCGGGCGTGTTATTGGCGGCTCCTTTACTGTTCTCTTATTCGCGACAGAATATCGCGCTACTCAAACAAAATTATCAAGAAAAAGCATTCTATTTACTCTTATTCGCCACCGGACATTGGCTCATTTTTTTCTCAAAAAATAGTCTTTTACAACTCACATTTTTAGCCATGGTGCTGATGATTTGGGCCGCCATGCGCCTAGGAAAAATACTCAGTACTTTGACTGTATTAGCCTCATCTGGGATAGCGACGATCGCCACCAATCGTGGTTTAGGTCCTTTCCAATCACTGGAACCCTCAGAAAGCACAATTGTGCTCTGCCTTTACATGGCAAGTCTTGCGATCACCGCACTGATGATCGCTGCGCTGCAGGCCGAACGTGCCTCGGCTGGACAGGAATTACGGGATGCCTTTGAACGCATTAGTAAGCTTGCCTCGCGCCTACCAGGTCTCATCATGCAATACCGGATTCAAAGAGACCGGAGTACCACCGTGCTGTATGTGAGTGACGCGGTTGACAGCATGCTGGAAATTAGTGCGAAGGAAATCAAACAAAATGCCTCGCTCATCGTCAAGCGCATAGACCCACTAGACAAAAAAACCTTCCTACAAAACTTCGAACACGCCACGGAAAATTTAAGCCCCTATCAGATGGAGTTTCGCTACCATAAACTGGACGGTGGTATCCGCTGGTTGTATCTCGATGCGCTACCGGAATTAGAACTCGATGGTAGTCGCTTATGGCATTGCTTCGTCAGCGACATTACTGATAGAAAAATCGCTGAGCAAGATTTGCGAGTAGCCGCAATTACTTTTGAATCGCAGGAAGGGATTTTTGTTGCGAATCACGATTGGCAGGTCTTACGTATCAATCAGGCATATACCCGTATTACTGGATTTTCAGCTGATGAATTAGTCGGTAAAACACTGCCACGATATTTCAGTCAAGAACAAGATGAAGCCTTCTTCGCGACCATCTCTCAGGCGCTCGATGAACATCGATTTTGGCAAGGCGAAATGTGGACAGAAAAAAAATCCGGTGAGCTTTATCCGCAGCTTATTACGCTCACTGCCATCGCCAATCCTGTGGGCTTGATTACCCACTATATCGGTTCATTTACCGATATTAGTCGTCACAAGGGTTATGAAGACGAAATCCTGAATTTGGCTTTTTACGATCCCTTAACGCATTTACCCAATCGCCGTTTGTTAATGGATAGATTGCAGCATTTGATTAGTATGAATCAACGTGATGAAAGCCATAGTGCGATTCTGTTCATCGACTTAGATAATTTCAAAACTTTGAATGACACTCGTGGACATGATGCCGGCGATTTACTCCTAGTCGAAACGGCAGAGCGTCTGCAAACCTGCGTACGTGAAAGTGACACCGTGGCACGTCTAGGCGGCGATGAATTTGTCGTGGTATTGCAGTCGCTCAGCCACGACACTACCGAAGCGGCTGCCCAAGCCGATAGAATTGCCGAAAAAATCCGCCTACTATTAAATGAACCCTATACCATTACCGATTTTGTCCATCATGCTGGTGGCAGCATAGGCGTATGCTTATTTAAAGGTGGGGAAGTGACGGTCAAAGATTTATTTAAACGCGCTGACACGGCGATGTATGAGGCCAAAACTTCGGGACGCAATGCAGTACGTTTTTTTGATCCTGCAATGCAAGC
>JAIELM010000065.1 GCA_019752975.1 Undibacterium sp.
TTGATTAATGTGTATGCAGGCTCTTTAGTGCAACCGAATACTTCGGGTGCGCCACTGGTGACGATTACCCAGATGGATCCAATCGCGATCGCCTTCGCGCTACCGCAACGTAATTTATCTGATGCTTTAGACAGTATGCGACGCGGTGACAATTATGCACAGGCGTATTTGCCAGATCAAAGTACACGTTTTAAGGGCAAACTTCAGTTTGTCGACAATCAAGTCGATGCGGCATCTGGGACGGTGAAAGTGAAAGCCGTATTCGATAATAAACAGATGAAGCTGTGGCCCGGTAGTTACGCCAACGTAGAGCTCTCGGTCTTAACTTTAAAAGACATCATCGTCGTGCCACAAGAGGCGCTCGTGATTGGGGTCAATTCGACCAGTGTTTTTGTGGCGGATAAAGAAGGCAAGGCGGCGCAAGTGAAGGTGCAAGTGAAATATAGTTTTGGCCTCGATGCGATCGTGACTGGTATAGAGCAAGGGGCAAAAGTTATCTTGGACGGTAAACAGAATTTGCGTCCAGGTGTGATGGTGAAAGAGCGTAAGGAAGAGGCGAAAGCTGCGCCTAAAGAGGGTAAAGGTGCTGCTGGCACTGTCGCTCCTGGCTTAGCTAATGCTCACGTTGGAACGGCCGCGCCATGAACCTTTCCGAGCTTTTTATCCGTCGTCCGGTGATGACGATACTTCTTAATTTGTCGGTCGTGGTGGCTGGTATTATTGCTTATCGCGTGATACCAATTGCAGCGCTACCGAGTTATAACACGCCGGTCATTAATGTCTCGGCTGGCTTGCCCGGCGCTGCGCCAGAGACGATGGCGACCTCGGTGGCATTGCCCTTAGAAAAACAGTTTTCCACCATCCCAGGTCTAGCCACCATTAGTTCTAGTAGCACCTTGGGTTCTACTTCGCTCACTTTGGAATTTGACGCCAGTCGCAATGTTGACGACGCTGCGCTCGATGTGCAAGCCGCGCTATTGCGTGCGCAAAGAGCACTTCCTATAGAAATGACTTCACTGCCCTCGTATCGCAAAGTCAATCCGGCAGACAGTGCGGTCTTGGTGTTAGCCTTAACTTCGCCTTCACTCAGTTTGTCAGAATTGACTAACTATGCCGAGCATTTAATTTCGCCCAATCTCTCTACTTTATCCGGTGTAGCACAGGTGAATATTTTTGGTGTGCGTCGTTATGCGGTACGCATACGTGTGCAACCCGGCGCATTGGCAGCGCGCAATATTGGCTTGGATGAATTGACTGCCAGCGTCCGTGCGGCCAATTCGAATGCTCCGGTTGGCACCTTGGACGGTGATAAGCAAATGCTTACCATCGTCGCGAATAAGCAACTGCAAAATGCCAACGAATTTGCCAATATCATCGTCAGTAATAAGGGTGGGCAAGTGGTTAGATTGCGCGACGTGGCGCAAGTAGAAGATAGTTATGAACAAGTGAAATCGGTAGGTAATTTCAACGGCGAACCGGCCATTATGTTGGCCATACAAAGACAAACTGATGCCAATACCGTTAAGGTGGTGGATGCGATCAAGGCCGCTATTCCCGGTTTTAAAGCGCAATTGCCTAGCTCAGTGAATGTCACATTAGCCAACGATAGATCGGTCTCTGTGCGCGATGCGCTGCATGACGTTAATCTCACTTTAATGCTCACCGTTTGTTTGGTGATCGCGGTGATATTTTTGTTTTTGCGGCACATGATAGCCACTATTATTCCGACCTTATCTTTGCCGGTTTCTTTGATTGGTGCGATCAGTTTGTTATGGGGTTTTGGGTATACCTTGGATAATATTTCCCTGCTTGGGATTACGCTGGCTGTGGGCTTGGTAGTGGATGATGCCATCGTCATGTTAGAAAATATTATGCGTCATGTGGAAATGGGCGAGAGGCCATTTGAGGCTGCGCTTAAAGGTTCACGTGAGGTGGGTTTTACGATTATTTCTATCTCCACTTCGCTGATCGCGGTGTTTATCCCCATCTTCTTTATGCCTGGCGTCATTGGCCAATTGTTCCATGAATTTGCAGTGATTGTGAGTTTGGCGATTATTGTGTCGGCTTTCGTCTCCTTGACCTTGGTGCCAATGTTGGCGAGTCGTTTTTTAAAAGCCGAAAAAGACCATACGCCACAGTCCAAATGGGCGGCGGCGATTACCGGCAGTTTTGAACGCGCATTTACCGCCTCGTTACATTCTTACACGCGCGGATTGGATTTGGCGTTACGCCATCGCACCGCAGTTTTAATTATCGCACTATTGACTTTCCTAGCGACCGCGTATTTGTTCAACACCATACCCAAGGGATTTTTCCCTGAGGAAGATATAGGACAGATTAATGTCTCGACTGAGGCGGCAGAAGATACTTCTTTTCCCGCGATGGTGATCTTGCAGGAAAAGGCGGCGCAAGTGCTACGTGATGATCCTAATGTGTTAACGGTTTCGTCTTTTCACGGTGGTGGTGGCTCACAAAACACGGGTCGAGGCTTCATTAATTTAAAACCGCGCGATCAACGTAAGCCTATGAAAGAAGTCATAGACGGACTGCGCAATAAACTCAAAAAAATCCCTGGCATCACGGTTTTCTTGCGCCCGACGCAGAATTTGCAACTAGGTGGACGCCCGAGTAAGAGTCAGTATCAGTACATCATGCAAAGTGTTGATGCCAGTGAGTTGTCCAGTTGGGCTTTTAAAATGCAGGACAAAATGCGGCTAGACCCCGGGTTTAAAGATGTGACCACCGATTCTCAACTCAAAGGTCTGCAAGCCACAGTGAACATCGACCGAGATCGCGCCAATGCTTTGGGCGTAGGAATGGATAGTATCCGAGCCAGTATGTATAGCGCATTTGGCGAGCGACAGATTTCTACGATGTTCACCAACGTGGACAGTTATGCGGTGGTGTTAGAAGTTGCGCCGGAGGCGAAGCAAGACGAGTCTGCTATTGGCGCAATTTATGTGCGCAGCAATACCGGGATACTTGTGCCGATGTCGAGTTTTGCCACGGTCACGCGCACAGTAGGTGCGACCGCGATTAACCACGTCGGGCAATTGCAGGCGGTGACGGTTTCTTTCAACTTAGCGCCAGACACGCCGCTAGGCGATGCGACCAATAAGATCGATAAATTTCGCGAACAAATTAAACTACCCGCTAGCGTCATCACGTCTTACGGCGGCGATGCGGCGGTGTTCAAAGACTCGCAGTCAGGACAATTGATTTTGATTGTTTCCGCGCTTTTGGTGATTTATGTATTGCTGGGAGTTTTGTACGAAAGCTTTATTCACCCGATTACCATTTTAGCGGGTCTTCCTTCCGCAGCAGTGGGCGCATTGTTAATGCTAGAACTCTTCGGTAAGGACCTCACTCTGATCGCCACCATAGGGATTTTGCTGCTCATTGGTATCGTTAAAAAGAATGCCATCATGATGATCGATTTTGCCCTAGACGCGCAAAGAAACAAGGGTATGAGTCCACTCGAAGCAATTCGAGAAGCCTGTATAGAACGCTTCAGACCGATCATGATGACCACACTGGCGGCATTGGTGGGTGCACTGCCCATTGCTTCTG
>JAIELM010000048.1 GCA_019752975.1 Undibacterium sp.
CATTAAACCGTCAAACGAAAGCAAGGCATCAACGTCACGATCTAGGAAACCGCCAATAGGAATTACTCCCATCCCAAGTGCCTGCGCAACCAGACACAGGTTCTGACCAACATGACCGGCTTCGATCAGGGCAAAACGGTAACCACGCTCCCGATATTTAAACGTAGAACGTGCGAATAGAGCACTGATCACGATCACTACACTGGCGTCGAGTGCTAAATTTTGCTGGACTAAAGCGTCAGACAAGCGTCGCGAATCGTCTCCCGCTTGGAGACAGTGCAAGGTATTATCGGCCGAAGAGTAGTGATACCACCCTGCATCAAGCCCAAGCACCCGACTACTATGTATATAGAGTTCTAATGGAAACAAAGCACCACCTGAAGGCACTACCCGAAATGGGCGCGGATACCCTTCTTGGGTCATATCACGTGTTTGTCCATAACTGTAGTGCAGCAAACTGCTAAGCTGGCTGAGGGTAACTTGACCCGGCTGCAAGTTACGTGCGGTATGACGCCCGAGAATAACCTCTGATAAGGCTGCAGACAGTGGTTCTGGCGACGGTAAGGCAATTGTTGGATATCCATCGTATGTAAGAGACGGCCACAACTCAAGCATACGCAGGCGTACTTCCTCGTTCGACAAGGGTGCGTCATAGCGGCTGGTCTTACTATTTTCGTGATACAGTTCCCACGCTTCGCCATCAGCATTGGGTGAAATATGCGCGTCGCGCCAATCAATTCGGTTCACGTGATCTCACTTCAGGGATAAGGATGTGGTATAGGATTGTCGCCGCCGCGCGCAAAGCGCGTCGACAGGCCCAATTTTTCGGGGACGTTCCAGAGACGCTCGCCTCCCAATGCGCGCCATTGATGCCCCATAAATAAGGGGTGGTAACCGGGCACCATCACACGCACTACTGTCAGACCCACTTGCGCAATGTCTTCCGAAGTAAGCTCAGCGACCAACACCTCGTGGCCAGTGGCCTCAACTTGAGCCACTACACGTGCCACGGTTTGACTTTGATCGTCACTCGCCAGCGAAACAATGTCATCGAAGGATTGCCGCTGACGCGAAGATAACGCGAAGTCGATCAAGCTACGATTACGATGGTCACCAGCTAGGTTGAGATGATCCATTTGGTTGCGCACCTGTTCGTAGTCATTATCTGGAGATATCGCCGCTAGGTGCGTGTGCACTCGATGACTATAACGGCGTGTGTGCGCCAACTCTTCAAGCGCCTTGGCAGTGGCGCGCTCGGGATCAGGATCACAGGCGGCCGCAAACACAAAGGCCGGACGCGCCTCTTGCTGCGATTCGAGGATCGATAGCACGACCGGTACACCATGATCCAATGTTAAGTTCAGTAGAATGACGCGATCACCCGTGACCTCAAAGCGCTGTACTCTGTCGTAGTTGGCGTCGCTGAGCGTTTCAATGCGTATCTGGGGCATCGCTAAACCACGTTGCCAAAAAATAGTAAACGCATCACGCTCAATTACCTCGCACAGACCAGACAACACCGCCCTGTGATAGTCGGCATGGCAAGCTAGACCTGTTGAAATCGGTTGCCCGATAGGAGCCTCACCTATCGCTGGATCATAATGATAAGGGATCCAGCAAAACGCGGCAGGCACGTAGACAATACGCTGACTGGAAAAAGCACGGGCTGGAGTCCAACGCAGCGCAGTATCAGCGTTCCAAGGTGCCCACGGAAAGCCTGGAATTTGATACTGTGCTTCACTATGCAGAGCAAAGGCGGCCGGATCAGTGCATTCGAACGAAGCGTCGCGTGCGCTGCAAAACGGTAGTTCCGCAGCGTCATACAGCGCGGCACAATAGCGCTCAACTGCCTCACCAACAGCCTTAGCGATGGCAATGGATCGGTTAATCCCTGCTCCGCCAGTATTGAAGAAGTTGCGTTGATTTGAAAATGCACTGGTGTTGGACGCTTCAGCAGCGTAATGAAAAAAATTCGGGGTGCCAGGCTCGGTAAACACTTCAGTCAAACGGCGCACCACACCAAGATGTTCGTTAACTAACAGGTCAAACTGACGTTCGATCACACCAACACTGACAGAGCCGGGAAGAGGACGTGGTCGACGGCTCATGAAGCAGCCTCATCATTACCTGGCATGAAAATATTACGTTCCCCCGTCGCCGACGCTTTGCATGTCAAAGGACCGCACACGCGGCAACGCGGCACTTTAAGCAAGCGACGGGTGCTCAGCTCAGGTCGCTGCATATCGACCTCAGTCATCACTCCGGTACGAAAGCCCGCAATCACTTTACTACAAAAACGCACCAACTCGAGTGAAGCTAGATCACCCAACATTGAAGCCATTGGGGGAATCCAAGCATCAACTGCTTGACCAAAAAACGCCACTGGCTCGGTGGCACGATCCAAACCTGGCTGGTTCATGTTCGAGCTTTGCCTAGTCCAAGCACATTCAAAGCAAGGTGTTTCACCGGGAATAACCAGCGGCCCAACATAACCCATCATGTCTTGTAAGACGACCGGCAGAAACAATTTTTTCTCACGTACACAGAACTCATTCCATTCCCGCATCAATCCCAAACCACCAAAATCCGAAGTCGCTATCAAGCCATCAAACTCCATATCGCCGTCAATCCAATCATCATAGGATATCGTCGCAACGGTGCTCGGCCAACGTTGTGTATTGATATGATCGGGGCCGTCAAAATAACTCAAATTGCGCAAGCTGGGGTGATCAATAACGGTCACCCGCTCAGCACCACACTCTGCCAAACTTTGCCCCAACCTCGCGCTGATCGCATTCACTCCAACGATAACAAAACCCCGTAGGTTAATATTGGCATGAGCCTGAGCGCTAGTACTGCCTTGCGCCCAATAAAACACGTCTTCGTTGGTCGGTTGACGCACTTCTTCGCTCACCGCAGAAGCTAACGCCAAGAAGCGCTTGGCGACCAATCTTTCAAGTAAACTTTGTACATGATCTCGCTGCTCTTCTTGAAACAGCGAAAGCATATCGATAAGCGTGGCTCCTGACTCAACTTGAGTTATTTCAATGAGCGACTCAATAACTACAATCGCTTCCGCACCTGCCACATATAGTTTCTCAGTACCTCGACGAAGAATGACGCCACTGTCATGCCGAACCACCTGAATCGGCCAAAACCGATAGTGTGGTTCTTCGGATCCGCTGCCTGTGTTGGCATGGTTTAATTCAAACTTCATATTCACTTACTCCATTTGCTTACGCAATTTAACGACAAAGGAAGGCGACTATAAAAAGTAGCTATTTTTAATCCATATGAACGGTCATATGATTTGCCTTGGCTGCAATGGCAGCCGGCACATTTTCGTCCAACAAATAATTATGTTCACGGTACCCAGCATAAGCGCCCTTAAACACATAATAAAGATTTCGGTAAGCGCGCTTGAACTCTGGCTTACTCATGCGCGTCGCGACGACCGCATTCTGGCAATCGAAAAGATCCCAATTGGGTCTACCATTTGGCTGCAATTCGATCACTTGATCAAAGTCTTTTAAAAGGTCAGTGCCCGGCAATGGCGTCAAAA
>JAIELM010000433.1 GCA_019752975.1 Undibacterium sp.
ACTTCTTGCGTTAGCACGGGCCGCGACACTTTCTGGCCACAGGTTTTGGGTAGAAAAACATTCTGCCAAGTACTCACAAATAGCCAGTGAATCCCACACGACAAAATCATCACACAAGAGCACCGGCACCCGACCGGAGAGCGAATATTCCGAAATTTTTTGGGTCGTGCTTGGCGTATCAAGTGGAATTAAAATCTCTTCAAACGGAATACCAAAGGCCTTCATCACCAACCAAGGACGCATCGACCAAGACGAGTAATTCTTATTCCCTATAACCAAGCGAAAATTACTTTTCTTAGCGGTTTGATGTAATGGCGCGAGTATGGTTTCCAAGTCTGTGTTTTGCATAATTTTTCTCCTTATTTTTTTGTGGTGTGAGCATAACTAGATCGCGCTCAGGTGTAACAGCTAAGTGACTTAGAACGCGTCTTAGAAAGTGACTTAGAACGTGTCTTAGAAAGAGTGTAGATAGGCGCCGATTTATCGTGGCTATTCTACATTCCCGATTCGTTCGCGGTAGTCCCTTTGGGTACCACCACACCTAACCTGGCCTTCAAAGATTGTGGCTTTTTTTCTAAAATCGCAGCGTAATAGGTAGCGTTAGACAAAACGTTTTTGACATAGTCACGCGTCTCTGTAAATGGGATGGTCTCAGCAAATATTGCGCCCTCCACTGCCCGGGTCAAAGTCGCGCGCCACGCCCGCGGCCGTCCAGGTCCAGCATTGTACGCCGCCGATGCTAGGGCTTGAGAACCGCCTAAATCACTTAAGATCATATTGAGATAATTGGTACCCAAAGCGATATTGGTATCCACTTCATTTATCTGCTTAGGTACATAACTGGCTAGACCAATTTTTTTGGCGACATACTTGGCCGTATTAGGCATTACCTGCATCAAACCATTTGCCCCTGCGTGCGACTTTGCCGCATTGGCAAAGCGCGATTCTTGACGTATCAAGCCATACACCCAAGCCATATCCATGCCGAGTGCTTGGGTCGCTTTATACATATTTTCATTATAGGGCGTTGGAAAGCGCTGGCTAAAATCAAGTTCGCCACGGGTACGATCGGAAGTATTGACCATACGGTCTAATAATTCGTTTTGCCTTGCCAACTCCGCCGCCGCTAATAACTCCCTCTCGCTCATTGAACGTAGCGCCCAATTCCACTCACGAGTACCTTCAAATTTTAAGTTCATGGCATAAAATTTAAGGGATCTCTGCAAATTGGGATTTTGTGCCATCGGGATTAATTCTTCGGCTGTAATCGGCTTAATCAATGCGGGAGCACCAATTTTTTGACCGCGCTCTTCCAGAGCCAGTTGTCCGTAAAAATGCATTTGATCTGAAATACTGGCATACAGTTGTTGTGCCTCTTCTATTTTTCCATCTTGCTGCAAGACGCGCGCGCTCCAATACACCCAGGTTGGGGTATTTTTCAAACCGACTGGCATCGCATCAATAGCGACTTTAAGGTATTTCCATTCACCAGCACGTAAGGCCATGCGTGCACGCCATTGATGTGCCTCATGAGACAAATGCGCGGCATCGGCATGTTTCCAATAAGTGAGCGCTTCACTCTGTAATTTTTGTGATGCTGGAAGAGCGATGTTAGCCCAAGCTTGGGCTTTTTCCTGCGACGACAAATGCGCCGAAAACCGCTGTAGAACTTGTACCGCTTTCTCGGGATCGTTTTTTGCGGCGCGACCCAAGGCGATCAAAAATAGTTCACGACTGGTTCTATCGTTAGCAGGTACTTTTTTCAGCACGGTATTGGGCGTTTCCAATACCCCGACTACCCGTGTTTCAGAAATATTGAGTAGTTTAGCCAAGCGTCGCGCGTGAGACAATGCCGAAGACTCACCCGCAAGGCGCATTTGCGCCCACATATCAGCATCGGTAAATTGACCTTGCTCCAGCAAATTGGCGATCAAGGAAGAACAGGCATCGCTATAGGTCTTTGAGGAACTCAACAATAAACGCGCTTCAGTCGCGACCCTTTGCTGTTTAACCGCTTTAGACAACAAGTTATAGCACTTTACCTGCGTGTCATCGGCCACTACATACTGGGGAAATTGCTGATCAAAATTAGTCCAGTCGGCACGTGCGCCCAACACGAGTAACCAATCATTACGTAAGCGATCAGCAATCGCACTGCCTTCATATTTTTTTAAGAAAGTTTGTACTTCTTCTTTTGAGGCACTACGAATTTTTGTGCGCAAGACATAGTAATCCACATAGGAAGGAATGGCATAATGCCCTAATTGCGCAGCATGCATTTGCACCGCTTTGAGGTCTTCATGCAAGGCGGCGTCACGTAAAGCCATGAAGCGATCGTCGTCGCTAATGACACCAAAAGCCAGACCATTAGGAACAATGGCGAGCGTACTGATTAAACCAAAACAAAGACTACCCAAGCACCGTATCATTTTTTCGACTAACATATTCCCACTAACTTTGATTAATTTGGCATAGTATGACACAGCAAAGCACCAGTGAAAACGAAGAAAGCAGCAAGCGTCAGACACTACGCCGCGAATTATTGAGTTTGCGAAGGAATTTTTCACCAGAAAATCGTCTAGCTTGGAATCAAGCAATCAGTCAAGGCTTGCTGAGCCTATTTGAAGCCGAAAAACCTCAATGTCTGGCAGTATATTGGCCAATTCAAGGCGAACCAGATTTACTAGCCAGCTACCAGGTCCTGCACCAGATGGGCATTTCATTGGCACTGCCAGTCGTGGTGGGGAAAAATTGCGCCCTAGAATTCGCTGCGTGGGCACCTCATGATGTGATGGATATCGATAGCTACGGCATCCCTACTCCCTTAAGCAGCGCCAAGCGCGTACAACCAGATACACTATTGATTCCCTGTGTCGGCTTTAATACCAACAACTATCGGCTAGGCTATGGCGGTGGTTACTATGACCGCACACTAGCACAAATACCAGCTTGTCATACCATAGGCATCGCCTATAAAAACACCTGCGTCTCATTTGAACCGAATCAGTATGATATTGCGATGGCTAGGATAATTACAGAAGAAATTTAATCCTAAATTCCTCAGTTGACCGCTATAAAGTGTCTGGGAAGCCGCATGAATATTGATTTTTACGCTATTTTTAAGGTTCACCCTTTTGGTGATATCGCTACGTGTTCGATTGCACACTTTTCCGCGCCTTTGGACTGTGTTGTTCCTCCTATCAACGTGGAGGTTGCGTCGTCGTCGCGCCTTGCCAAAGACGCGGAAAAGTGTACACTCGAACCCGTCCAACTGAGGAATTTAGGATAATTTTCTTTAAATCAAAAAAATCCAAACTTGAGGGTGTAAGAAAACCAAAAACGGAGTAAAAAACTCTATTTTTCACTCCGTTTTTCTTCCGTATCTTTATGTATCTCTATGCTTATGTGTAGAACGGTCCTCAGTTTTTTTATCACTTCCTCGTGACTGAAGAATCGCCTTTCTTTATTATTCTTTTTTTCCTAGTATCTTCTCTACATAGTCCCGCGCTTGAACAGTGACTTGCGCCACACTTTGTCCAGCTGCATATAAATTCGACCC
>JAIELM010000308.1 GCA_019752975.1 Undibacterium sp.
CCGCCATCAATGCAAGTACCGCCACCACAAGTATCAAATTTATCGCCGAATCCACCTGGTCTATAGCCTGTCGCCAAAGAAGCGAACACCATCGTGGCGGGATCAACATCATATTGCAAACCCAGGCGATAAGTCGATTTCTGCCAGCTCTTAGAATAACTATTTACCACCGGCTCAGGATATACGCCCACGCCCGCAAATGGCCCCATGCCAAAGGTCAAATCTGTACCGTTATGTGGTGTCGCTGTACCTGGCGTTTTGGGGGTATATTTGCCGTTGTAATACCATGGTTCGCTGGCATCCCACAGTCCGGCACTAACACCACCGATATCTTCACGCTTGTCTTTACTGGCACGGAAGCCTATCGTCGATGAAAGTTTATCCGCCAATTTGATGTCAGCTTGAGCAAACACTGCTTGCGACTCGACTCGTCTATCTGGCTGTGCATAATACTGCCCCTGAGGCATGGCAAAAGGTGCGGCCACCAAATTGTCTTGTGCAAAATTAATTTGATTTTTTTCTGCTAGGCTAAAAACACCTGCCACATAACGCCAGCGCTCGAAGCTTTGCTTGATCTGTAATTCATTCACCAAAGAACGATAGTTAGAATCCAAGGTGTAACTGGCTTGATCGATCACATGTTGAGCACCCCAATTACCATCTGCTGTCATCACTCCTACGTCCGCATCAAGGAAGGATTGGCCGCCGTCATCATCATGATTTTGCGCCCGTTTTTGCACCGCATAGGCGATTTTGTAACCGAGTTCAGTAGTAGGCGACAATTTCCACACCAAATTGCTGCGGTAGGTATCGATGCTCATATCAATCATACCTGGGACATTGACCTTGGCATACCACTGACCTTGTGGACCACACGCAAAGCGGGTTCCAGCGGCCATCTTGCAATCTTTAAGGCCAACTTCACCTGCACCATTATTTTGATAATGCTCAAAACCGCCAGTCCATTCCAGCTCTTTATTGACCGCCCAACGCGCGGTTAAACGTGTCGCCCACTGATCAGAATTACTGTAATACTCTTTAGGTGACAAGACGCGATTCAAGCGCTGATCGACATCGGGCTTACCATCAGGTGAGAATTGTCCATCCGGCAGTTTTACACCACGATCGGTCAAGTCACGCTCTTGCTTGATATAACCGTCACGCTTATCCATCATTACCGCGGCACGCAAGGCAAAATTATCACTGATACTGAAGTTGTAAACCGAGCGCAATTCTTTAGCATTGTAATTGCCGAGATTCAGCGAGCTCCAGCCATAATTGGATTTGAAGTCGGGCTTATTCGGCAAAATATTCACCACACCCGCGGTAGAATTACGCCCAAACAAAGTCCCTTGTGCGCCGCGTAACACTTCAACCTGATCTAGGTCGAACATCAAGGCCAGCGAACCCTGAGGTCTAGGCGAATATATTCCATCAATATGTACGCCCACCGCCGGATCGCCAATTTCGGTAAAGTTAGTCGAGGTCACTCCGCGTATGGAGATCAAGACGCCCGAGTCACCGCTAGACAATCCAAATTGCACATTCGGGATCGCACCACTCAAATTAAGCAATTCTTTGACATTCGCACGTACTAAATCTTCACCTTTTAAAGCCGATACCGCGACTGGCGTCTTCATCAAGCTGGTGTTAATTCTGGTGGCGGTGACGGTGACTTGTTGCAATTCACCATTGTCCTTATTTTTGTCGACCTTACTGTCTTCGGACTTTTTAGCCTCAGCTTCTTGCGCCACCACCGTGCTATTACCAAAGGCGCAAGCACTTGCCACAGCCAAGGCGATCCATGTTCTTTTTGTTGTTAGTTTAAGCATATTTTTCTCCATTTTTCAGGTTTATTTTTAAATTGCATTACGTAACTGGTATTGTAAAAAAAGACGCGGCGTCAAATATAGTTCTTTAACTGGTATTCATTAAAGCGCAATAAAAAATAGTTTTATACAGGTAAGATTTCATAAAAAACCTCTACCGAACCACAATATTCATCTTCACGAATTAAATCCAGTTTAAAACCACTTCGACAAATATTACAACCAGTGCCTAATAGACATCAGGATTTTTTCGTAAAAAATATTTGTTTGAGGTTTTTGCACGACAAATGTCTCAATGACAGGATTTTGTGTTATCGCTGGAATTTTTCAGTAGATTAATCTAGCTTCATTCAACAATAGGGTAAACTTTACATTCTAGATATCTAAGGAAAACCATGTCACAAGAAGAACGTTTAGTCGACCTAGAAATCCGCATTGCGCGGCAAGATGATTTAGTCGACACCCTGAACACTCAGGTATATCAACAACAGAAAAAAATAGATGAGTTAGAAAAACTCTGTCTAGCCTTAGCCAGCAGATTGCGTGAAATCGCCATCAATGCGAGTCAGCGTGGTGGGGCGGTGGATGAACGTCCGCCTCATTATTAGGAATATCTATTAGGAGTATCGCGAAAGTCAAAAGCAAAGACACTAAAACGCCGCGATTTGGGGAGATAGCAAAAGCGCTTGGGCAATTACACTACCCAAGCCCCATCTTGGTACACACACTGCTCACCCAAATACACCGCCTCAGTGACAGCGAATACATCGACATGGTATTTACCATCGCCGCGTTTAAAATTAGGTTTGCCGTAGATACCGTGCTTTGCGCCTAATGAGAGATGAATACCACACATGCGCTCATAGGTACCGATATCGGCCACTAAGCGCTCGCGAGTAAAGCTCTTATTCATGCCAAAGCCTAGTTCGCGCAGCCATACTACTTCTTCATCGGCTTTAATTTGTGCGATCACGATATCAAATTCTGGCGTGGAATCGATGACTTCCACTACCCGACCTTTTTCTACCACCAGGGTAATCGGATTCGCGGGTCGATTGACTGAAAAGCTGGTGTCGCCGAAGACAAAAATTCTCACTTTGCCACTGACTTTTTCCAAATCTTTAGCCTCAGTAAATACCTCGCCGATAGGGAATTGCCCGCCCCAGTTTTTCATTCCGCTATAGTCACCGATATTTAATTTAGCGTCTTCTAGTGGCGAGTCAAACCGCAGCTGAGCGCCACCGCTATCGACCACAGCATAAGGCGCTTGATCGATGAGTTGCTTAAGTGCTCGCCCCACTCCACGATAATAGAGGGGATCATAAGCCAAAGATTCAATATAAATGAGCGCTTGTTCACCTTGCATACGACCTAGATGTGGATGCTCAATCACCTTCAATTCGCGCTTAAATAACTCAACTCGTAGACGAAAAGCATCCATGCGAAAATTCGTGGTTTGGATCAAAATCACACAATCACGCGCAACCAACGGCGCCAAACAAGCTAAGACCTGTTCCGGCGTATGCTCATCAAAATTAATCAACAGTGCCTGAGGCAGACAGATTTGGTAAGCACGACTTAAGGCGACAGAAAGGCTACAACGCAAGTCAAAAACGACTACCGCGCGATGCTCATCCGTATGTTGAATACAATGCCTTAAGATACCTTGCAAATGGGCGGCTGCGGCGTGCACCGCAGTGTCAGGCAGCGCAGTGCGTTCAC
>JAIELM010000203.1 GCA_019752975.1 Undibacterium sp.
GCTAGGACATTTGAGTATTGCTGATAACGTACATATCTCTTCAGGCAGCATGGTGTCGCGATCAATACATGAGGCGGGACAATACACAGGATTCTATCCACTAGCGAAGAATGCCGATTGGGAAAAAACCGCTGCCATCGTACGTAATCTAGCAAGCGTGCGCGAGAAATTAAGAGCTCTAGAAAAGACTGTCAATGCAAATTGTAAAAGCACAAATTGTAAAAGCACAAATTGTAAAGACGAACCGTAAGAACGAACTGTAAAAAGTAGAAAACACCATCATGGAAAACACGCAAAGTAAAACCCTCGATATCTGCCAAATCAAAGAATATTTACCGCATCGTTATCCGATGTTACTGGTAGATAGAGTGTTGACATGGGAAAGCGGAAAGACCATTAGCGCGATCAAAAACGTCACGGCTAACGAAGAATTTTTTAACGGGCATTTCCCAAATAAGCCGGTGATGCCAGGTGTGCTGATGGTGGAAGCCATGGCACAAACCGCCGCGATCTTGTCCTTTTTGACGATGGGCAAAAAACCTGATGAAAACACTATCGTGTATTTTGTCGGTATTGATAATGTGCGGTTTAAGCGTCCTGTTGGTCCTGGCGATCAACTCAAAATTGATGTGGAAATAATCCGTGTGGCACGCGGTATTTGGAAGTACAAAGCGGTGGCGACTGTCGACGGTCAATTGGCATTAGAGGCTGATTTGATGTGTACCCTGCGTAGCTCCGCTGACGAAGTGAAAGCGACGGTCACGACCGAAACCCCAGCCGGAGCGTAAATCATGGCGATTCATTCCACTGCCATTGTTGACAGCAAGGCCGAACTTGATAGCACAGTCGAGGTGGGCGCTTATTCCATTATCGGGCCGCATGTCAAAATCGCTTCCGGTACCAAGATCGCTTCGCATGTGGTGATCGAAGGGCATACCACGATAGGACAGGATAACGAATTCTTTCAATTCTCTTCTATCGGCGCTGCGGCACAAGATAAGAAATACGCCGGCGAAGCAACTCGTTTAGAAATTGGTGATCGCAATATTATCCGTGAATTTTGTACCTTCAATGTAGGTACAGTACAAGACGTCGGAGTCACCCGTTTGGGTAACGACAATTGGATCATGGCATACGTGCATATCGCCCACGATTGCCAAGTGGGAAATCACACCATTTTTGCCAATAACGCCGCTTTAGCTGGGCATGTGCATATTGGAGATTGGGTCATCATGGGAGGGTTTTCTAACACCCATCAATTCTGCAAAATCGGTGCCCATGCCATGGTGGGTATGAGTACCAGCTTGACCCAAGACGTACCACCTTTTGTTATCCTCAACGGCAATCCTGCCGCAGTACACGGCATTAATGTTGAAGGTTTAAAACGCCGTGGATTTTCTAAAGAGCAAATTAGCGCAATACGGCAGGCCTACAAAACCTTATATAAATCAGGATTGACATTAGAAGAAGCAAAGTTAGCGTTGGATAATGAGGTTGACAATCTGTCGCTCGAGCTTGCTTCACAGGTGAAATTGTTCAGAGAATTTCTCGACTCCTCGACGCGTGGAATTTTGCGTTAAAAATATGTCGATAAATCCCATCATTACCATGGTCGCAGGAGAGGCTTCAGGCGATATGCTAGCAGCTCGTTTGTTGTCAGGACTGCGTCCTCAATTGCCAGCATCACACATGCACGGCATTGGTGGGCCGAATATGGCCGAATATGGTTTTGAGAGTGACTTTCCTATGGATAAGCTGTCAGTACGGGGCTTGTTTGAAGTGTTGATGCATTATCGTGAAATTTCCGGTATTCGCAAAAAACTCACGACTCAATTACTGGATGAAAAACCAGATGTGTTTATCGGTGTCGATGCCCCTGATTTTAATTTGGATCTAGAAATTCGTTTGAAACAAGCCGGCATACCTACTATGCATTACATTAGCCCATCAATTTGGGCTTGGCGCGGCGGACGCATCAAAAAGATCGCAGAGGCGGTGTCGCACATGTTGGTCGTATTCCCCTTTGAAGAAGAAATTTATCGAAAGGCGGGCATTCCGGCGACCTATGTAGGCCATCCATTAGCTCAAGTCATTCCATTGCAGCCGGACGTAGAAGCCGCACGGGAGGAACTAGGCCTGGAATTGGATGCGACGGTAGTGACCATCCTTCCTGGTAGCCGATTATCTGAGCTAAAGTACAATACCAAAGCCTTCATTTTGGCGGCAAAAATTTTGCTGGCGCGCGACCCGCACTTGCAAATATTAGTTCCTATGGTGGGTGCAAAACAACGCACCTATTACATGGAATTAGTCTTGGCAGCGAAGCTGGAAGATATACCGATTTTACTTATAGAAGGTAAGTCGCATACCGCGATTGCGGCGGCTGACGTAGTTTTGGTCGCCTCGGGCACGGCTACTCTAGAAGTGGCTTTGTTCAAAAAACCGATGGTGATTGCTTATAAAATGATGCCAGCGACTTGGCCTATCATCAGTCGTATGGGCTACCAGCCTTGGATAGGCTTGCCTAACATCATGGCAAAAGAATTTTTAGTACCTGAATTTTTACAGTCTAAAGCCACTCCGCAAGCTTTGGCAGATGCCCTATGGCAGCAACTCAATGACTGCAATTTGCAAACTAGCCTCAAACAACGTTTCACCGATATGCATCATGAGTTATTACGCGATACCGCGCAATTGTCAGCCAAGGCAGTATTGGATGTGATCGCACAAAACAAAAAAATTTAAAGATAGACGTCAACAACATGTACATCGATTCCCACTGTCACATTAATTTCCCTGAGCTTGCCTCACGCATGCCTGAGCTACTACAGCGCATGCAAGAGAATGGGGTCACTCATGCACTGTGCGTATCAGTGGATTTGCCCGATTTCCCTCAAGTCTTAGCGCTGGCCGAACAGTATCCACACATCTACGCTTCGGTAGGTGTTCATCCTGACTATCAAGACACCGAAGAGCCCAGCGCAGAACAGCTTGTTGCGCTTTCAAATCATCCTAAAATTATCGCCATCGGTGAAACGGGCTTAGATTATTTTCGTTTGAAAGGCGATTTGGAGTGGCAGCGCGAACGCTTTCGTCAGCATATCCGTGCCTCCCGTATTACCGGTAAGCCGCTCATCATCCATACTCGCAGCGCTTCTGAAGATACCATACGGATCATGCAAGAGGAGGGCGCAGGCACCACTCAAGGCGGCGCTGCTGGGGTCATGCATTGCTTCACTGAATCCTTGGAGATAGCACTAGCGGCAGTTGAAATGGGTTTCTATATTTCTTTCTCAGGCATACTTACTTTTAAGAGCGCTAAGGACTTACACGCGGTTGCCAAGGCTTTGCCTATAGAGAGAATTTTGATCGAAACCGACTCACCATATCTTGCGCCAACGCCGCACCGTGGCAAGATGAATGAACCCGCTTTTGTACGTCATGTAGGAGAGTTTTTAGCTGATTTAAAACAGCTCCCGCTACAGCAAGTGCAAGAAGCCACGAGCAATAATTTCTTTGATTTGTTTAAGCTGAAGCGCGAATAGACCAT
>JAIELM010000266.1 GCA_019752975.1 Undibacterium sp.
GAATCAGCTTTAGGCAAAAAATCGGTACCACCTAATTTAACCTGTAACACCAGAGCACCAACAAAACTAAACAACGCGATAGCACCCATTGCTCTTCTATGATGTAAGGCCCAGGCAATCACCTGACCATAGCGGTCTGCTTGGTGATCGAACCAGTCATTAAAGCGCGCGAGTAGTTTACTCAAACCTTTTTTCGGCGCAGTGTGATGGTCTGCTGGATCGCCCCAATACGCCGATAACATAGGGTCGAGTGTGAAGGAAATACCTAAGCTGACTAAAACCGAACAGGTGACCGTCAAGGCAAACGGACGGAACCATTCACCAGAGACGCCGGGCATAAAAGCGACAGGAATAAATACCGCGATAATTGAGAAGGTTGTGGCTGCCACCGCCAAGCCAATTTCAGCGGTGCCTTCTAGCGCGGCGGTACGTCTATCGGAACCTTTTTGCATATGGCGCACGATATTTTCGCGCACCACAATGGCATCATCAATCAAGACGCCTATCGCTAAGGAGAGTCCGAGTAAGGTCATGAAATTTAAAGTAAAACCGCACAGCCAGACCGCGATGAAGGCGGCGATCACCGAGGTCGGGAGACTTAAGGCGGTGATCAAAGTCGAGCGCCAAGAATTGAGAAAGGCGTACACCACAAAAATCGTGAGTACCGCGCCTAAGACCAGAGAATCAATGACGTTGTTGAGACTACTTTGCGCATTTTTTCCGCCATCTCGCGTGACGTCTAACTTAGTGCCGGGATGGTCTTTGGCCAATTCTAAATTAATTTCATCCACTGCTTTAACTACTGCTTTGGCGACACTCACAGTGCTGGCTTCACGTGAACGTGTCACTTGTATGCTGACATTGGGTTTGCCGCTGCGTATGCTTAAATCATTGACGTCGGCGAAGCTATCTTCTATCGTTGCTACTTGTCCCAGACGCACCACTTGATCGCCTCGGCGTTTGATGACGATGTTTTGAAATTCAGCTGGACTTTCGATGCGACCGACTAGACGTATACTTTCTTCGTCCAAATCTCCACGCACTTTACCGACCGGCGCATTGGTATTTTGATTGCGTAATGCAGCGGTGATTTCACTGACAGAAACATTAAATTCACGTAGTTTTTCGGCGCGTAGGAGTACCGATAATTCACGTTTCAAAGAACCATTGACATTGACGGTGGCGACCCCACTGATACCGCGCAAACGATCAGCTAGGCTGTCTTCGGCCATGCGAGAAATCTCTGCGTGGCTTTGCTTACTTGAAGATAATGCGAGATTGACGATAGGTTGGGTAGAGGGATCAAAGCGACGCACGATAGGTTCGCGCATTTCATTGGGTAGTTTGTAGCGTACCGATGAAATAACATTGCGCACATCTTCAGCCGCTTCTATCATATTCTTCTTGAAGTTGAAGCGCATTTCAAAGCCCGCGCTACCTTCATTGGCAAACGCGTTGACTTCATCCACTCCTGCTACGCTTTGCAGAGATTTTTCGAGACGATTGATGATTTCGCGTTCCACCGTATCGGGTGAGGCCCCAGGGTAAGGAATACTGACAAATAATCCGGGAATTTCTACGTCAGGATTTTGATTGACCCGCAACTTACTCATGGCCAGTAAGCCTAGGGCCATCATAGCGATGATTAATACGATGGTGGCGATGGGGCGCTTGATGCTAAAGTCGGATAAAAACATGATATTAGTCCGCCTGCGCTAAGGTGGTTTTAATTGAATTAGGTTTGTGCGCCGCCATTTCTATGATTTGACCATCTTTAAAATTGGAGCTGGGATTGCGCATAATTAAATCACCTGCTGCGATGCCGCTGCGTACTTCATAATTTCCGGTGCGTATATCGCGGTTGCCTAGGGCTAGTTCCACTTTAGTGAGGGCTTTAGATTTAATTTTCCACGCATAGGTTTTGTCGCCAGATCGTACTAATGCCGCTTCTGGTAACATCAAGGCAGCCACACTTTCGGCTTCAATATTTCCTTCCGCGTATAGGCCAGAAACCCGTGGTTGCTGTTGACCGCTAAAGCTGATCAGCACCTCAACTTGACGGGTAATATCGTTTGCAGCGGGATCGAGGCGTGTGACCTTGCCTCGAAATTCTTGTTCCGCATAACCGTTGATTTTAAAGCTCACCGCTTGACCTAACTTAACTACCCCGATTTTGTCCGCTGAGACGCGGCCGACGAAGCGCATGCTGGTTGGGTCGATGACTTTGACTAATTCTTTTCCACTTGATGCGGTATCACCGGCAGACACTTTACGTTCGCTAACGATGCCATCAAACGGCGCTCTGACCACGGTGCGTTGCAATTGTTGTCCGGCTTGTACTGCACGCGCCTTGGCGGCAGAAACTTCGCTTTGCGCGGCGTTGCGACGTACTTCGGCGTCGTCTAAAGCCTGCATGGAAGTCATGCCGGAGGCACGTAGGGTTTTAAGTCGTTGTAGGTTGCGTTCAGATTGATCTAGTGCCAGTGCGGCATTGCGTGCTGCATCATTGGCTGAATTGAGATTGTCGCGGATTGAGGTTTCATCGAGACGCACGATGATATCGCCGCGTTTGACGGCTTCACCATTTTCTTTCAAGACTTGCAGAACTACCGCCGAGACTTCCGCACGTAAATCGGCCTTGCGTTCTGGCTGTATCGAGCCAATCACGACTGGGCCTGAAGCGAGGGCGTTGTTTTGTAGATTCATCACATCTTCATTGGCGATGATTAATTTCGGTGCGGGGTCTTTGCCGCTTTCGGCTTTCGCTGAAGAATTTGGTGCGCTCGCGGCTTGTGCTTCACCAGATGTCTTATTGCAAGCGCTTAGACTTGCTAACGTGGTAGCGAAAGCAGCTGTGACGGCGATCGTGACTAAAGTTTTACGTAACATGATGGTGTCCTACGAGAGAGTTTGGGAGAGTCGGCGATGATCAGTATTCCCAAAGCAAGGCTGTGGTTCAAGTGCTCATGTCCTGAGTTGCCAAAAGTCAGGGACGAAATGCCAAATGTGCGGTGTGAGATGAAAACAGGGCGTGCTATTATCTCGTCCTCGACACTGCGAAATAGCAGTGGACTTACGCTAAACAGAAGCTCGCTTCGGCGTGATGTTGTGTAAGTTCTATAGCAGTCAACATTTGCAACCAAAATAAGGAAAATGGGAAATGCCTTCCACCCTAAGCTCTGCTGAGCAGACCAACACCGCCATGTCCGATATTAGCTACCGTCACGCAGTAGGTCGTGACGCAGAGTCTATTGCCGTTTTAGTTAACAGTGGCTATCGAGGAGACAGTAGTCGTGCAGGGTGGACTACCGAAGCCAATCTGTTGACAGGTGAGCGCATCAATGCGCAGGAGGTGCGAGACATTATCGATAACGAGCATGCTGTGATTTTGCTTTGTCTGCAAAACGATATCATTATTGGCTGCGTTCAGCTGGTGAAAGTCGATAATTCGGCGTATTTTGGCATGTTTGTTGTGCAACCTGGTTTGCAAGGCGCAGGTATAGGCAAACGCTTTATGCAGACTGCGGAAATCCTAGTGCAAGCGC
>JAIELM010000200.1 GCA_019752975.1 Undibacterium sp.
AACGGCAAGAAGCGCATCAACTCGCACAAGAAGATCAGAACGACATGTTCGGCAAAGACAAACCTTTACCCAGAGCAGAGGACAGCTCCATCGGCATTTCCTACCGCACACTCCTAGCAGATTTTGGCGAAAAATTAGGCAAAAAAACCCGCATGGACATGAATCTAGGACAGTTAGCCCGTATCGGTTTTGTCGAGCGCAAAGGTGATCTGGTCATGGAAGGCCCACTGCTCGATTTACTGATGGATACCGACGCTTTAAAGGAGCGCATCTTGAACGGCGCACTATCGGATATTTTTCAAATACCGATGCCACGGGCTGCACCAAATAGTACTGAAATAAATAGCGAAGAATAATTATTTGGCGCCCTATGCAAGCTGCCTTTCCCGTATGCTTTTAGCGGAAATCCGGCGACTTTTATTGAGCGACGAACAACACTGGCTCCCCGATTAAACCTACGGGAATGGCATCAATCAATACTCACAGTATTTTCTCTAGAAAAAATCATGTTTCACATCAAATCACTAGAACTAGTCCACTGGGATTACTGGCAGCGTATCAAGAACATCCCGCTAGACGCCAAGATCATCACCATCGCTGGGCAAAATGGCTCGGGCAAAACCACCTTGCTTGACGCTCTACGCACCTTATTTGGGCTTGAATGTTCTATGGGACGCTCGTACAAACATTATGCCCGTCACTCCGGTCAACAAACCGCGTGGATCCGCGCCGTGGTGGACAATAGCGCAGTGGGTGCGCAAATATCCAATCGTCCATTTCGCATGTCAGGCATGTATGAAGACGAAGTGACCTTGTTCTGCCAAATCCAAAAGAATGGCGGCGATTGGAAACGTCAATATTTTATGCGCAGTGGCAAAGTAGAGATCGAAGACATACAAGAAGCCAATGATAGCCTAGGAGTAGAAGCCTATCGAAAACGCTTGTCTTATGCCGGACTCTCCTCAGCAATGGGCAAAGTGCTGGCGCTAGAACAGGGCGAAACCGACAAACTCTGCGAATACGCACCGCGTCAACTATTGGACTTAGTGTTTCAAGTTTTTGGCGACAAAGAAGTCTTAGATGCCTACGACGACGCCAAGCGCCATCAACGCGATACAGAAACCGAACTTCAACGTTTTGAAACGGAATTAGAAGGTGCAAAAACCAATCTAGAAGGTCTGCGCTTAAAAGTCGCTAACTACCACCAATACGAAAGCCTCAGCAAAGAAAAACGTGATCTACAAGAAGAAATTTTACCCACCTTGCAGTACCACGAAGACCTTGCGCGCGCCAACAATGTCAGCCAAGCTTTACGCGCCAGCAAACGTCATCTCAAAACACAAAATGAAGCCTTATCTGAACGCCGACAAGGCCTAGCACAGCAAGCGCAAAACCACAGTCAAGCGCAAAAACATGAACACGAACTAGAAAAAGAAGAAGCCGATTTGCGCGAAAAGCTGGCGCAAATCAATAGCAAGATCAAACCTCAAGAAAGTTTGTTAGAACAAAAAGCGCGTTTGCAAAAACTCGCTCAAGAAGCCGACCTTGATATTGCCAATGTTGCAGACTCTTTGGAGAAAAAAGAGCTAGAACTCGCACAACAAAAACAAGAGCGCGATAATTTAAGCAGTCGTATTGCACAAGATCTAGAAACCATCTCAGCGTTACAGAGCAAAGCGAGCTTACCCGACCCAGAAAACGTGCGTCAAATGCGCCGCGCCTTAAGTGATGCCAACATCGCCCACAGCATGTTGCCCGAGATAGTCGAAGTTACTGACCCCAAATGGCAAGCTGCGGTCGAGGGCGTGTTGCGCAGCTATACCTCGGTGATCCTGTTAGACAAAGCCAGCGACGCAAGCGCCGCCTATCGCATCGCCGAGAAGCAACGTTATAGCCATTTTATTGTACCTGATAGGGTTAAAGCACCTAGCGTAAAAGACGATAGCCTATTGTCGGTGGTGAGTTTTAACGCACCTGCCCCGTCTTGGTTAATTGAGCAGTTGGAACGCATAACGACGGTCGCCAATATCGACGTCGGCATGAAAACTGGCAAGCATCAAGAATGGATCACACCCGACGCCTACCATTTTGAACGACGTGGCGGTCGCTCACTATTTGTCGAAGTTTCACGCTATCGCTTTGGCAATGCAGGTAGAACGCAGCGCCTAGAAGCCCTAGAAAAAGCGCTACCTCGCCTACAAGCGCAAGAAGATCAACTCACCATTAAGATCAGCAAATTAGCCGGAGAAATCTCCTCCTACAAGGCTCGTTTGGCTGGCGTAGATGCCGCCAAAGAGCTGTCCGCCAGACACGCCGAATTTGAAGAGGCAACTCGCAACACCGCCCCCTTAAAGCAGCAAAGAATAGCCGTAGGAACCCGCCTAGGCGAGATCGCTCCTTTACTCAAAGGAGCCACCGAACAACGCACCGTTGCTCATCTCAAATGGGAGCAAGCCAAGGCCGCCATTGCCGATGCTGAAAGCCAAGGTCGTGCTGCAGAAAAACGTCTGACTGAAGAGCGCCTAGCCCAATTTAATACCCTACGCAGCATGCGCGACACCTGGCATACCTTACCTCTAAATTGGAAACGTAACTCGCATCGTCGCGAACTGGTACAAGAACACGAAAACGTCCATCAGGTCGAACTGCGTCTAAGAAGCCTAGGCAATAACCTAGCCCGCGACGACTGGGAAACCGACGCCACGGTAGTCGATCAATACACACGTTTACATCATCTACTGCAAGGCCGCCAAGCGGAAACGGACGAGCGTCGCTACCAAAACAATCGTGCCAGTGAAGCCACCGTCAATGCCAGAGCCGCCTACATGGATAGGCTCAAGTTCACCATCAAAACTTACAGCAAAAATATTAAACAATTAGGCGAATTGGCCGGTATTGAAGTCCACACCGACCCAGTCAAACTGGAAAATGACGACATACAACTAGCTCAAGCCGGCTTACATGTGCGTTTTAAATTCGATGGAAAAAGTGCCATAGGTATGAATGATGGCGAAGCCTCAGGCGGTCAACAAGTCATGAAATCTTTAATCCTGCTGATCGGCTTACTGAAATCAGAAGACGGCTCCGGTGGCTTCGTCTTCATCGACGAACCTTTTGCTCATTTGGATATCCGCAATATTCAATTGGTCGGCGAATTCTTAAAAAACACCGATGCGCAATATCTCATGACCACGCCGTTGACGCACAATACCGACGTGTACGACCCGTCGGAATTAACCTTAATCACCAGTAAAAAGAAAAAAGAGTCCGAGTGGGCGCAACCTATTTTTGTATTACAAAGACGGGTGGAGAAGGACAAGGCTGCGCGCTAAAGCATATGGCATCGTAGAGAGAATCGATGCCTACGCTCGACACACTATGAGCAACACATGTATCTAGAAAAGAACCATCTCCGCTGAACGCACTCGTATTTTTTATCTGCCACAGCGACAGAATCACGGTGCTGTGGGTGACATTCCACAGCGCGATGTTCAACCACTCAAATGGATATTTGCGTCCCTAAGGCCATGTTAAC
>JAIELM010000197.1 GCA_019752975.1 Undibacterium sp.
TGGCACGCGACATCTCCAAACCAATCGCAGAAATTCGCAGCCTTTCTATGCAATTGGTGATGTCACCTAACAAAGATATCCTTAAAGAAAATCAGGACAAATTAGATGCCCAAGTTAACTCATTAGAGAAGCGCATGCTTGAGTTAAAGAATGATCTAGCGGGTGGTGCCGGTGAAGATCATTTTGCGCAAATCCTCGCCGATTGGAAGGGGTATAAAGATGCCGCAAATAAAACACGTTACTACACTGAGCAGGGAATACGTGTAGCGGCATTTATTAGCGTCACCCAGCAAGAAAAAGTGAAATACGAAAAATTACAACAGGCTTTACTGGTTTTTTCTAAGGAACAATTGAAGGTCACACAAGAAGTGTATGACGCGGCCAAGAAAAACTCTAATGTCGCTTATTACACCCTGGTCATCACGGCAGTAATTGAAGTCTTGATTTTGAAATTTATTTTGTACTTCGTTTGGCGGATGTTTAAAGGCTATATGCGCGCTGGAATGGAACACGAAAAAGAATTATTTCGTGCCAAGGAAATAGCTGAAGGAGCGACGGTAGCCAAGAGCGCTTTCCTAGCCAATATGAGTCATGAAATCAGAACCCCAATGAACGGCATTCTGGGCATGATTAACCTTTTACTGCAAAGTGAACTAACCGTTAGGCAGCACGACTATGCGACCAAAGCACAGTTATCAACCAACGCCTTACTGGGAATTATCAACGACATTCTTGATTTTTCTAAAATTGAATCGGGCAAGATGGTTTTGGATAATCATCCTTTTGAGATGGCAGATTTGCTGAGGCAATTGGCGATCTTAATGTCGCAAAGCGCTAAAGACAAAGATATGGAAATGCTGTTTGATATTGATCAAAATATCCCCCATTTCCTTGTGGGTGATGATTTGCGCTTACGTCAAGTGCTGCTCAATCTGTGTGGCAATGCGGCGAAATTCACTGAGCATGGCGTAGTCATTTTATCAGTCAAACTTAAACCTTTCGAGAATTCGGAATCGCCGCATCAAGTACTTTTGGAGTTTTCAGTCAAAGACTCTGGTATAGGAATTCCTGCCGATAAACTGGAGCATATCTTTACCGGTTTTAGTCAAGCAGAGGCATCAACTACCAGGCGGTACGGCGGTACAGGCTTAGGCTTGTCAATTAGTAGTCGCATGATCGCTTTGATGGGTGGTGTGTTGAAGGTGGAGAGCGAATATGGCAAAGGCAGCACCTTTAGTTTTGTCGTGCGATTTGATATCGCCAAACCCGCCAGCACGCATGACCGCGCTCAAGAGATTCCGAAGTTACAGGTGCTGATCGTAGATGACAATGCAATCGCCAGAGAAGTGCTGCAAGGGATGGTGACGGCGTTAGGTTGGGAGTGCGATTGTTTCAGCAATGGAAAAGATGCCTTGGCCAGTCTCCTACCACCACGAAGCCGTGCTTATCAATTGGTGTTGATGGATTGGAGTATGCCTGACATGAATGGCCTCTCAGCGGCGCGTTCAATTCGACAAAATGAGCCAGAAGGCGAGCGCATCCCGATCATCATGATCACCTCACATAGTCGTGAAATGTTACTAGAAGAAAAGCACGAAGAAGCCCGACTTCTCGATGGCTATCTAGTCAAACCTTTGACTTCGAGTATGTTGCTTGAGGTAGTCCTGCCGATATTACAGGGTAGTACCGATCAATCGCGCACGACGATTTTGGATCATGAAAATGAAATTTTTCCGCAAGAGTTACTTCACGTGCGAATCTTGCTTGCAGAAGACAATGAGATCAATCAAATGGTCGCCACAGAATTATTGATTTCAGTGGGACTTACCGTCGAGGTAGCGGAAAACGGTCAAATTGCGTTTGAAAAAATCATCCTTGGTATCTATGATTTAGTTTTAATGGACATGCAAATGCCTATAATGGATGGTGTCACAGTGACGAAAAAACTACGTGCTATGGATCAGTTTAAGGAGCTTCCAATAGTCGCAATGACAGCCAATATTTCACAGCAAGATCGAGAGGCTTGCGTGAATGCAGGGATGAATGATTTCATCAGTAAGCCATTTGAGCCTACCATGCTCTTCGAAGTCTTAAAACGCTGGTTAAAACCGCGGCCATTGCCTATCACACCGCTTGAAATGCCATCTACAACTGAGTCCAGCATCGCCACTTTGACGAAGGTGTCTATGCCACCCATACCGGAAAATTCCCAGCCTAAGCTCACAACAAAAGCAACTTCTCAGATTGGCGAATTGTCCACCGTGAAAGAGATGGCAGTAGACATTCCAGATACGATCGAGGGCGTGAATATGGCGCGCGGATTACGATTATGTGGGAATAAAAAAAGTCTTCACCTTAAAGTGTTACAAGGTTTTTTAGATAATCACATTGACGATGGGATAAAAATACGCGCCCTACTGGAGTCTGGCGATATCGCTGCAGCGCAGCGCTTGGTGCACACCACCAAAGGTATCGCTGGACAGTTAGGGGCAGTTGAATTTAGTGCGCTCGCAGGCAAATTAGAAATTGCAATCAAAGAACACCATGCCGCGATCGAGGTCGAACAATTACTAGAGCAACTTACTACCGAGCTAGCCCACTTGTGTAGCAATCTACGTCAGGCCTTACCAGAAAAAACCATCGCCCCCGATGAGCAAGCGACAGCACCTCCCGCATTAGCGTTGGCGCAGCTAACGGCATTATTGGAACAAGATGATGCTAAGTCCGAGCGCATGTTGCAGCATCATGCTATGGTGCTGTCGGCACACTTAGGTGAGGAAAAATTTCAAGAAGTCAGCAAATTTATACACAGTTTTGACTTTGAGCACGCCCTAGAAATACTACGTGAACGTCAAACGAACGAGTGACCAGTATGAGCGATATTAGCCCACATAAACTGATTATTTTAGCGATAGACGACACCGTGCAAAATTTAACACTGATCGATGAACTTTTATCTGAGCTCTATGTGGTAAAAGTCGCACCTGGTGGCGCTCGTGGATTAAAAATCGCTCAAGGCACACCCAAACCGGATTTGATTTTATTAGATATCATGATGCCTGATTTAGATGGCTTTGAAGTTTGTCGTCTACTCAAAGCCAATCCTGAAACTCAATTAATTCCAGTCATCTTTTTAACTGCTTCTACTGATACGGAAGATGAGCGAAAAGGTTTTGAGCTTGGTGCTGTTGATTATATTCATAAGCCGATTAGTGCTTCAATTTTATTAGCGCGTGTAAAAACCCATTTAATGTTAAAACAAGTCGCGGTCTTTTTAAAAGACTGAAACTTAACAACGACTTTAGCGGTCAACTGGTGTTCCTAGGCTTAAGTCAGGTTTTCTTTCGCTATTTTTTTATCGCCATCTTTTCAATCTGAATTTCAGCGCGATACGATTCCAGCATCGCAGGGTCTTCTGCGGATCGCTTGGGTTCCAGCCCCATTAAAGAAAATCGATAATCACCGTAAACCGCGTCAGCAGGAAGATTCATACTCGGTGGTGCAGGCGTACCGAGCACCAATAAGCTTGCGGCCG
>JAIELM010000122.1 GCA_019752975.1 Undibacterium sp.
ACCTCCCATCAGCCTTCAGGATATCGACCGCCCAAACATTTTCATATTGAAATCCGGTTGGCAGATGATACAGTTGGTAATAACGAGCACAGGTCAAAACTAAAAAAAATACGACTACAAAGGCGAGTAGGATTTCCAAGGTGAGCATCAAGTTTTTGAACTTGCGCTTCCAAATAGGTTTAAAAAAATGAACTAACATTATGCAACTCCTTTTAACGCCAAAACCGGATTCAAACGTGACATTTTCCATGCAGGAATCACGCCAGAGAGCAAGCCAAATACCACCGCAAATACACTGCCATAAGCAAATACGGCAAGATTGAGGTCGATATTTAAATAGGGAATCAAGCCCGAATAAGCGATCGCCATCAAGACCGCCTCGGCGCAGATTAAAGCCAATACAGCACCGAATAAACTCAACAAAATATTCTCGACAATAAATTGCCCCACCAGCGTCAGACTGCTAGCACCGAAGGCTTTGCGTATCCCGATCTCAGCACTGCGCTCCATCATCCGGCCAGTATTCAAATTGACGAGATTGAGTGCCGGCAAGACCATAAAAATCAACATCACGATTCCAATACGAATTAATAAGGTCCGTCCACCCGAATCAACTTCCGTCCTTCTTTGCAGGATATCGCGTGCAAAAGTATCCAATTTCGAGTTAGCCCACAGATAGGTATGTTGATACTGCGAGGGATCGTCCTGCACAATACTCGTCGCCACTTGTTGAATCTCACTTTGTATCAATGGCAAATCGGCTTTACTCTTGGCGAGCATGAGCGCCGCGAAACTGCCCCAAATCTGGGTCTTATAATCACTGGAAGGAAAAGTCGTAACTGGCACCCACATATCAGAGTAAGCATTGATATGGATCTCGTCGGCTACCACACCGATGACCTCAAATTGCTGACCACCGGCATTCAGTTTTTGACCAACTACATTTTTTTCCACAGCGCCATCACCAAATAATTTTTTTGCTGTACTCAGATTAAGTACCGCAACAAAGCGTCCTTGCGCCACGTCCTCACGATTAGGGACACGACCAGCCAAGACTTTAAAATCCAAAATCTCCCAATACTCCGCGTCAGCACGGCGCATGGATATTTCGGTGACTCTATCGTTTTGATAGATGGAAACGGGGCTAAATGAAGTCACAGCAGCGACTTTTTCCACCGACTTCATCTTGCGCAAATACTGATCAATGATCTTGTATCCCAAAGGACTATTTTGAGTACGCTCGCCCCCTTTGGGACCAGTACCGGTCGCAAACATCTGCCCGACTTGTAAGAAACGCTCACTTTTGCCTTCCACTCCCGTGGGGAAAAACAGATGCTGCAAAATCGCCGTCACCACTAATAAAACAGCCAAGGTCAAGACGATGCACAGCAAGTTAATAGCCGTGAACATCTTTCTACGTAGGTAGACTTTCCACGCAATTTGAAAATAATTTTTTAACATAAAATCTTTCGTTTATTTTGTTGGATGTGCTGGGTTTGATCTATGTCGTCTTTCTCGCGTATGCGGGAATCCAGTATTTCCGTATTTACCTGTACTGCAACTACTGCACTTAGTGCGCCACTCTGCAATACGATACCGTTCGATACCGTTAAATTGCTGGATACCCGTTTTCACGGGCAAGACGGCGATACTGTTACGCCACCAACTGTCCGTCAAACACCCGCACAATACGTCCACCTTGTTTCGCTTGACGCTCATCGTGGGTCACCATCACTACTGTTGTCCCCTCTTGATTGAGCTTAAGTAGAATGTCCATCACCTCTGCGCCCATTTGGCTATCCAGGTTTCCGGTCGGTTCATCCGCCAACAAAATATGCGGACGTCCCACCATCGCTCTGGCAATCGCCACCCGCTGTTGTTGCCCGCCCGAGAGTTGATTAGGGTAATGATCCATGCGCGCTGCTAGACCGACCCGTGCTAAGGCTTCTTCGGCTAGACGTCGGCGTTCTTTACCAGTACTTTTACGGTACAACAGCGGTAGCTCTACGTTGTCGATCACCTTGAGGTCATTGATCAAGTGAAAGCTTTGAAAAATAAATCCAAAAGTCCGGTTACGTAATTTGGCAAGGTCTTTATCACCCCAATTTTTTAGCTCGCTGCCCTCCACTTCCACCTTGCCTTTACCTGGCTTATCTAATAAGCCGATCAGATTGAGTAAGGTACTTTTGCCACAACCAGAAGGTCCCATGATGGAGACAAATTCACCTTTCTTGACGTGCAGATTGATATCCTTTAAAGCCAAAGTTTCGACTTTATCGGTTTGGTAGGTTTTGCTGATGTTTTCTAGTTTGATCATTATCTTGCTCCTTGATTGATTTGTTTTTTTGCTGTCATTTCTGTGTGTCTTAATTCGAAAAATAGCGTCTTTGATGCTTTACGAAAATCACTACGTTTCTATCAAAAGCGTGCAGGGACGAAAAACAATTGGTTTTATTGTGTCACCTTAAAACTATCCAAATGCTTTAACCTAGCGAGATCCGAGATAATCAGTCTATCCCCAGCCTTGACTCCGCTCACAATCTCCACCACCTTGCTATCGCCTAAACCTATCTCTAGACTCTTCTTCACCGCCCTACTTCCCTCCAGTACATACACATCCTGCCGCCCTTTACCGTTAATCGCTGGCCCAGTTTCTGCCACTAAGACTTGATTTTTTTGCTCAGTAATGATGTTGGCTTCTACCCGCAATTTATGTCTTAAAGCTGGGTGATTCGGCTGATCTAAAGTGACGATTAATTTGACAGTGCCATTTTGAATTTCTGGCAAAATCGTTTGCACTTGCCCGGCTAAAATCTGACCGCTGTATTCCACTCGCACTTTTTGTCCCGCATTCAAGTACCGCGCATAAAAATCCGATACCGTTGCTTCGACTTTAAAATTATTCAACTCAGAAACCTTTGCAATCATTTGACCTGAGTTCACACTCATGCCTTCGTCGGCTAACATCCAAGTCAATAATCCATCAAAAGGTGATTTCACCTGTGTCTGTGCTAATAAGCTTTGTTGCAGCTCCATTTGCTTCTGAAAGATCGATTTTTGTAAACGCGCAGTCTCTATATTGCTCTTAGTGGTTTTACGCGTATCGATCAGAGATTCTTTGTGCTGACGCAGTTGCACTTCATTTTTTTTCACCGCTAATTGCGCCGCCTGCAAATCCACCTGCGAAGTAATTCCCGTCGCACCCAATTTTTGAAAGCGCAATAACTTCACTTTATTGGCCTCTAAATCCAATTCCAATAATTCGATCTCACTAGCAATGCGCTTAAGAATCACATCCATTTCCATAGTGAGCGACTGTGCTTTAATTTCCTGCTGCAAAATCTGCTCATTCAAATTGTCGATAGTCACCCGTATCGCCCTATCGTCTAGCAGCATAATCAAGTCACCTTTTTTAACTACCTGCCCCGCCTTGGCGATGATCTTGGTAATCCGTGTTTGATTAGGGCTAGAGAGTTGTTCGTCGTGAACCGGAACCACGATGCCCGCAGCATTAATGGTATTGTCGACCGCGCC
>JAIELM010000236.1 GCA_019752975.1 Undibacterium sp.
TTCCGCTTTTTCTGCTTGTTGTGCGGGTTCTAAGCTAAGCGCCACTTCTGTACTGGTGTTGATGCCTTCTGCATCGGCAAGATGTAAAACTAAGCCATTACTTGTTTCGGCTAAAGTCATCCACAGTCCTAATTTGCGATCTGCGGATTTCTTAGTGAGTGCCATTTCCCATTGTTGATCGCGGTTGCGATGAACCGACATACCTACTTTCAGTGTAGCGAATTCCGCCATTTTTTCATTCGGATGGATGCGCCAAATGCTTCCGTTGTCGTTCTTGGTTTTTTGCTCTACCGTATTCGCTTGCACACCGACCACTTCGCGTTTGTGCATGTAGTTAAGACCATCGCCGTTAGCTAGACTTTCATTGGCTTCAATCTCAAACCAATCTGGACCTAAGCGAGTAACGTAACCTAAGTGTAAGCCAATAAATTTGGGCGAATCAAAGGCCCCAATATCATCCAAACGTCCATTGGCAAAATAATCGGTATGGCCTCGGTGAAATGTCTTATCCACATTGGGAGTAAAAGCAATTTGGGTGTGGCCACTAGAGGCACGATAAAACTCTGGGCGACGCGTCAATATTTCATCTAACAGTAAGCGATAATGCGCCGTGATATTTTTTACATAGCCCATATCTTTGTAGCGGCCTTCAATTTTTAAAGATTGAATTCCTGCGTCTAATAGCGCTTCAAGATTTTTACTCTGATCATTATCTTTCATGGATAAGAGATGCTTATCGTAGGCTACCACTCTGCCTTCGCTGTCGCTCAAAGTATAGGGTAGGCGACAGGCTTGTGAGCAATCGCCACGATTGGCGCTACGTCCATTTTGCGCTTGGGAGATATAACATTGTCCTGAGTAAGCAACACACAGCGCGCCATGAACAAAATACTCTAAAGGCGTCGCAGTCTGTGCCTTGATTAGCTTGATTTGTTCTAGGGTGAGCTCACGTGCTAAAACTAATTGCGAAAAGCCAGACGCCCCTAAAAAATGCGCCTTGGCGGGAGTACGGATATCGCATTGTGTGCTGGCGTGAATTTGAATCGGTGGAATATCGAGTTCCATCACGCCCATATCTTGCACGATCAAAGCATCGACTCCCGCATCGTAGAACTGATGAATGAGTTGGCGTGCTGGTTCTAACTCGTTGTCATGCAAGATGGTATTTAAGGTGACAAAAATTCTTGCATGATAGCGATGCGCAAACTCAACTAATTTGGCAATCTCGCTGATCTCATTGCTAGCATTATGTCGCGCTCCAAAAGAAGGGCCGCCGATATACACCGCATCCGCCCCGTGCAAGATGGCCTCACGCCCTATCTCCACGGTTTTGGCAGGAGAAAGTAATTCAATTTCATTGATGCGTAGGGTCATGATAGGCAATGCAAGAACGAGAAGGGGCAGATTATAACAAATGCCCACCCCATCCCGTAAAAACCTGATCCAGCGCAGGGACTCTAGCTGCTTTTGGTATCCAACCATTGCTGGGCTTGTTCTATCGCCGCTTGTAGGACAAATTTAGTTTTCTTAAACAGTGCTTCAACCAGCGCCTGTTGGTCGACCTGCTTAGTCGGCGTGGCGTGATTTACTGTCTCCAATATTGCGGCTTCCAATTGCTGCGCCGCTTCGACAAAAGCATCTGAGCCTAGCGTTCCTAAAGCGCCGCGCATTCTATGAATAACTTGCGCAGCTTCTTGACCGCGCCCTTCTTGCCAGGCCAATCGCCCTTCCTCAAACTGTGGCATCGCTGCCGCAACCATGTTTCTTATCAAACCCAAAAAGGCATTACGATACACTAGACCTTCTTCATCAAAGGGGCTAAACCGATCTGGATCAAAATAGAATTTTGGCGACGAACCTGATTTACTTAACTCGGACAAGTTAGTATCTATGGTAGGCGAAGCGTCCACCATCGGCTGAATCTTCGACTGAATCTTCGGCTGCATCTTCGGCTGCATCTTCGGCTGAACAAGGCCGCTCTCAAACTCACTCATCGGCGAGCTGACAAGCGCACTCAAAAACTTACTCAATACAATTCCGCGCGCCTGAAAATAACCACGCAAAGCGCGCTGTAACTGCTCGCCATCTAAGGGCTTAGTCACATAATCATTCATACCCGCAAGCATGCAAATCTCTCTATCACCGTCCATAGCCGAAGCCGTCATCGCGATAATTCTCGGTTGGGCTATATTCAAAGAACGTAGAATTTTTGTACTTTGTATTCCATCTAGATTGGGCATATGAAGATCCATCCAGATGATATCAAAAGCTTGTTGCCGCAACTCTGCGGCAAGAATTTGATCAAGCGCTTGCTGCCCATCATGCGCACTCGATACTTGGTAACCATAGCGTCCAAGTAACATGGAAGCTACTTGGTGATTAAGGGTATTGTCGTCCACTACCAGCATACGAAGTGGATAAAGTTCACCTAGACTACTGGCAACTTTAGCGCTCGCTTGCGGTTTAATTGGAATGGTGGATAACTTATTCTGATTCTCAGCTGCCGGAGGTCGGACGAACTCAGGCTTCTCCTCTGACGTCTCACTATTTCCTCTTACAAGAAAAAAACTACACAAGCTCACGAGCAAGGCCAACACAAATGCGACCAAGGCGTTTTGTTGAAAGCGGGCTTGGTGATTCGTTGTGAAATCAATGAGCGGTACCGCGATCACCAAGCTCCAATTGTGGGGATCTTCTCGATATTGATATGACTCGCCCACTGAAGACTTAGCTGAGTTGGCCAAATTCGGGGTCAGCAAACTTGCCTGTGCCAAAACCAGTCCACCGTCCAAATCAAAAACATAGAATTGACAATCAGGAGTCGAACTACAATAGCCACGGGATCCGCTCTTCAACTCTAGCGATGCAGCTAGCCCTTGTAAGGGTTTTTCTATTTGCGGATGCCTAGTGGCGATAAACCGTTGCGGTAAGTTACGTGCACTAGCCCGTATCAAAGCAGATTGAGCATCCAAGCTCGATCCCACCACGGTATTGCTAGGCATCGCTTGTGAAGTAGCCAGCAGCAGCCCTTTCTGATCGACCACAAAGGCCAAAGAATTTTCACTCAACATCAACTTACCGAGGCTCATCCTCAATTGCGTTAAATTGAGATCGCTCCCTTCACTGACACGCAAACTAGCTTGCCTCACTAAGATCTGCAGTGCGGTAAAAGTGGTTTGCTCGGCCTGACGATAACTCAGCCAAGCCACCAACAATGAGGGAAGCAACACCAGCAATCCTAATGTTAGAGGAAATAGTCGCTTATTCATTTTGTTTTTATACCGCCGATTCGATGGAGCCCTTGAGTGACATTAGATTTTCATTCATGCTTAACTTGAGTATCAGTGGCAAAAAATAGTGTGTCAATCGCTTTCTATAAATTTTTTGCCGTTTCACAACATTTCCTCCTTTCCGTATTTTATTCAACGATGTCTCTCAGGGTCTCTCCCGAATGCTTAGAGGCAATCGGGAGAGAGATAGTTTAAGAAAGAAAGTGATTATTTATCCGCTATGATAACTCATCAAAAACGA
>JAIELM010000068.1 GCA_019752975.1 Undibacterium sp.
AAGGGATGATTCCCCAGCACCAAAGGTATTTATGCCTTGCCAAAGACGCGGAAAAATGCACACTCGAACCCGTCCAATAGAGGAATTTAGGTTTAAATGTGCTCTACGCCTACTTCTCCCTGTTTCTTCCCCAGACAAGATCGCTACCACCGAAGTTGGATTCACTTAAAGTAAACAATGGGCTGCCAGCAATTTTTTTATGTTGCCTAAAATGACCCTTGCGCAAGAAAAGGTCTTCCCTTTAATCGTCATCTCTCATGGCACAGGCGGCAGCATTAGCAGTCATGCGGATTTAATGATGATAATTATCCTGAAGGGACAATACCCACTGGCAGAGAGATCGTCCCATAGCAAGGCAAGCAAATTCAAGCACTCATCAAACTAATGCACTCGAACCAAGCCACGCAGCGGCGAAGGAACAAGTGGCGGAGCGTGCAGCGGTCATCATGAAAAATTCGAACGAACAATGTCGGCGAAGTGTTGGGCATCCCACAGCGGTGGCCCACGTGCAGGCGAAATTTTCGGCGCTCTGGCGTCTTTACCAATGTGCGTCAAACTCTTGCGCACTTCCACACCGTTAGTGACAAACACGATCAGCCGCATTTACCCATCACAGTGCGGACACTAAAGCGGAAATACTTGGTAGATTCCTGCGATCATTTCGAGTGGCGTCAATTGTACATACTGCTTGCCACCGAGTTGTGGGTTGGAGCAGTGATAGATCACATTTACTACGACATTTGCTCCGCGTTGATGTCATCGCTCCATCGCAAAAGGCGGACGCGCGCAGTAGCGCAGCAAACGTTCTAAATGGTTAAAGCTAGATTTTAGCCTTGCGTTGAGTGGCACTTCATCACGGTCTCAGCCCTTTGTAGCGCCAAAATTCAAATTATCTTAGCGATTTTCTGTACCTAATTTTTCTAAAAAAACCGCTGCGTCGCGTAAGGCTCAGTGCTTATTTTTTTGATGCTGCAGATAATCAATTGGAAAGCAAATTCTCGTTCGAAATAGAGATAAATTCCCGCAAGCCACGCTCTAAATAATTCTGATATTTTTGCGCATCCAACTCCACGCCTATAGGGGGCGTGACTAATAATTTTGCTGCGCCATTTTGCAGTACATAATAAGGTTGGGAGATACTGGCAAAGCGGGTGGCTTGCAAATGTTTGAATTTTTTTCCTACTGTCGTCACCCGCGTTTTGAGTATCGCAGAATCAAATTGCTCCTCTAGCGGCAAAGCGGTTTTATCATCAGTGTACAAAGAGACGACGACATATTTTTCTTTGAGTAAAGCGAGCACCGCTGGCACAGACCAAACCTCGGCTTCCATCTTACGGCAATTGACGCAGCCATGTCCGGTAAAATCGAGTAGCAAGGGTTTATGTACTTTTTTGGCGTAGGTCAAAGCTTCTTCATAATCAAAAAAGCCGTCTATTTGATGCGGCATGTGCAGAAAATCGCTGTACTTTTTAGGCGCAGTATTCAGTTTAGAAATTGTCTCCACACGCGGCGGTAAAAATCCACTTAAAACCTGTAAAGAGTCGCCAAAAAAACCACTCCCCAAATACAGCGCAAAAGCAAAACTGCTCGCAGCAAACAATCCTCGTACGAGGCCAATACGCGCCACTACGCCATCATGAGGAAACCGAATTTTGCCAAGCAAATTAAAGCACAGCAATAGACTTAAACCTATCCAAATAAGGATAAATAATTCACGAGATAAGACATTCCAGTGATACGCCAAATCAGCGGTAGACAAAAATTTAAAAGCCAAGCCAATTTCTAAGATACCTAAACTTACCTTAATCGAATTTAGCCAATTACCCGATTTGGGTAAGCGCTGTAAAGCCTTGGGGAAAAGCGCAAAGCCAAAAAAAATCCCCGCCAAAGCCAAAGAAAATCCCAACATACCCACGCTAGGCGCCAGATAACTATGCGCACCCTGCACCCCCACCGTCACCAAGATTGTTCCTATCAAAGGCCCTATACAAGAGAAAGACACCACCGCCAAAGTAGCGGCCATAAAAAAAATCCCTAAGCCGCCCTTAAGCTCAGACTTAGCCGCAATGCCATTGACCCAGCGGCTAGGTAAATTCAATTCAAACGCGCCTAATAAAACTGCGCCAAACAACAGCAACACAGCAAACAAGAAGACATTAAAAAAACCATCGCTGGCGAGCTCATTTAAAGCGCCTGCCCCAAAGAGTAAAGTCACCAATAGACCCAAGCCAACATAGATGACCACAATGGATGCCGCATAAGCTAAGGCACGCGGCAATACAGAAGCCTCACGCTCAGACTGCTGGGTGAAATAACTGATGGTCAGTGGTGCCAGTGGGAAAATACAAGGCAAGGTGAAGGCCACCATGCCCAATACAAAACACTCTAGGAAAATGGAAATAAGAGTCATAATTTAGGCGCTATCAGCAACTCAATTTCATCCGGAGGTAGGCATTCTTTGGGACTGCACACCATAAATTCTATGTTCGCTTTCAATGGCTGTGGCTGCTTCGTCCAGCGTATTTTTTGCTGAAACACGACTTCATTTTCAAAATAGCGCACTTCCATTTTAAAGAGTTTTTCGTAGTAAGAAATACTCTTAGGCTCAAGAGTAGCGCCGACCAATTGATAGTCCTTACTCGGCGCAAATTGTATATGGGTAGCAGTAGGACCACCACTGGCTTGGTGCAGTGAAAAAATATGCCAACCCGCTTGCAATTTAGCGCTAATTTGGACATTAGCTCTACCCTCTTTTTCTGGCACGATTTGGCTACTCCAAGTCACGGGGCTAGTGAGCGCAGATTGGGCTTGCGCCGCTACTTGAACTAGCGAGAACAATGCCGCAAAGATTATTGGGGTGCGGATTTTTGTGGGAGCCATGCTTTACCTTCTGTGAGTTGATCTATCCATGCGACTAAATTGTGCTCAACTTTATCACCTAATTCAAGATCAGCAGCACTGCCTAGCGCTACAATTTTACCCTCAGCATCGACCAAGGCAAAAGAAGGATAGCTCGTTAAACCTATATCGTTATAAATTAGCTGAGCGCCACCACCAATGGTAGTCCATGCAAACTGATGTTGCGCTAGATAGTCTTGCACTTGCTTGGCACTATCCGGTGTCATCGCTAGAGTTTGAATTTGTGGATGGTTTTTAGCGAAGCGATTAAGCGCTGGCGTCTCGGCTATGCAAGGCGCACATGTATCAAAATAAAAATTTATTAGCGTTAATTTACCTTGAAACAGCTTTTCGGTAAGCACCTTTCCCTCTTGATTTTCTAGTGTAAATGCAGGAAAGCTGTCGCCAATCTTAACTTTTTTTGACTTGCTAGAGAGCGTTTTAAATGCCGCCTTTTCTTGCTCACTCATTTCAACTATTTGCGTCAAATCATCGGACTCCATTTTTGAAAAAGTAAACTTATTTTTATCTTGCTTTGCTTTCTCAAAAGTCGCGGCGTCAACTACCAATTTATACACTGTAGCAGTAGGCAGCTCCATTTTTGCTACTTCGCCAGAGGCGGTTTTAAAA
>JAIELM010000069.1 GCA_019752975.1 Undibacterium sp.
TGCCGACCTTAAGCCGAGAGCAGGCCACGCAATTAATCGAAAAAAATGGTGGAAAAGTTGTGGGCTCTGTCTCCAAAAAAACCAGTTATGTATTAGCAGGAGATGATGCGGGAAGCAAACTTATCAAAGCGCAAGAGCTAGCAATTACCATTTTGACGGAAGAAGAATTTCTTTTGATGTGCCAGTAGTGGATTGAATAAGTATTTTTTATTCACCTTCTTAGAGCTCAAATAGTCGCAGACAAAGTATCCAACACGGGAATGAAATGAAAAAAATTAAGAAAGCCGTTTTTCCGGTAGCTGGTTTTGGTAGCCGCTTTTTACCTGCCACCAAAGCCCAACCAAAAGAGATGTTGCCGGTAGTGGATAAGCCCTTGATTCAGTATGCGGTAGAAGAAGCCGTGGAAGCAGGAATCACCGAAATGGTCTTCATCACCGGACGGAATAAACGTGCGATTGAAGACCATTTTGATACCGCCTATGAATTGGAATCTGAACTGGAGTCCGCGGGTAAACAGGCTTTGCTTGATTTAGTGCGTAATGTCATTCCTAGCAATATTACTTGTATCTATATACGCCAACCTGCGGCGCTGGGACTGGGGCACGCAGTGCTATGCGCGCGTCCCGTGGTCGGTGACGAACCGTTCGCGGTTTTGTTAGCCGATGACTTAATGGATGTTCGTCCTGGTCAGCCTTCGGTGACTGCGCAAATGATCGCCTTGTATGAGCAAGAGGGTGCCAGCATCGTAGCGGTACAAGAAGTCTTACGTGAGTTCACGAATCAATACGGTATCGTTAGCGGCTCACCTTACAAAGAAAATGTAGAGCGCATGCTCGGGATCGTGGAAAAACCTTCACCGGAGCTTGCCCCGTCGACCTTGGCCGTGGCGGGACGTTATGTCTTGTCGGGGAAAATTTTTGCTTATTTAGAAAAACTCGGTAAGGGCTCAGGCGGTGAAATTCAACTTACCGATGGTATTGCCGCGATGCTCAAAGACGAGGCTGTGTATGCCTATCGCTGTGACGCAATGCGCTATGATTGTGGCTCCAAATTGGGCTATCTTAAAGCCAGTGTCGCCTTGGGCCTACGACATCCAGATGTGGGCGTAGAATTCGCTAAATATTTGCGCGAACTAATGAGGGACATAAAATAATGAAGCATCCAATACTTAAAATGGGCGATGCTAGGCTATTGCGCGTCGCCGAAAACGTACTCGAGTTTGACACACCAGAGCTACATCAATTGATCGCAGATATGTTCGAAACCATGAAGCATGCCAATGGAGCCGGACTGGCAGCGCCGCAAATAGGCGTGAATTTACAGTTAGTGATTTTTGGTTCTAGCGAAGTAGGGCGCGACAATCCGCGCTACCCCAATGCAGCGGCAATCCCGCTGACGGTATTGATTAATCCAACCATAACGCCATTATCTGAGGCCACGGATGATGCGTGGGAAGGCTGTTTGTCGGTGCCAGGTTTGCGCGGCCTAGTTCCGCGCTGGAGTCGACTTAGGTATCAAGGTTGGAATCAGTTTGGGCATATTATTGACCGTGAAGTGGAAGGCTTTCACGCCCGCGTGGTGCAGCATGAGTGCGATCACTTAAACGGTATTTTGTATCCCATGCGGATTAAGGATTTGAGCCAATTTGGTTATACCGAAGTGCTATTTCCTGAGCTCGATCCGAATGCCGATGATTAGCTGATTTGGCACTTCGCACTTTATCGATGGCGCTTATCATTGGTGCTTATTGATTGTGGCTTCATAAAAATTCAATAACGAACAGTCATTGCTGATTTTTATATTTGAGGAGCAGGCTATGTGGTGGATCGGTGGCTTAGTTGGCTTGTTACTGGGAATGGAGCGAGGAGACCACAATCTGTTTTTGTATGTGGTCGGTGGTACTGGAATTGGACTATTGCTCAAGCTCTTGGTAGATCGTACACTGGAAAAATTACAACAATCGAATGCCACTTTGCATCAACAAGCGGCAGTGGTCATTAAAGATTTACGCACTACACTAGCACGACTGGAAGGGCGATTAAAAGAGCTTGAAGCGCAAGTGCTAGAGAATACTGGCAAGCTGGACCGTACTCAGATACCGATATCGACAACAGCTGAGAGCTCGTCTATTCCAAAAGATTTGGCAGAAATTGACAGTAGTCTAGAGAGCCTCCCTCAGACCTTGCCAAAAACAAGTTTGGTGGAACCTCTTCCTTCTGAACTACTTCATTTGGCGCCAGAAGTTGAGAGCGCGCCTTTACCCCAATTAGCTAAAGAAGAAAAACTGGCCTTGCCCGATTTGCCGGAAGAAGGCACTAGTATCAGTGTACCCGATGCGACATCCATTAAAAATACTTCCGCAGCAATCCCGGTAGCACCCCAGCCATCACTTACTTTTACCACAGCCAAACAGATTAAACTTCCACCACCGCCACCAGCCAAACATTGGCGCGAACGCTTGCCTAAACCGCTTGCCGATTTTATTTTTGGCGTTAATACGTTGGTTAAATTGGGTGTGTTAATTCTGTTTTTAGGGCTAGCGTTTTTGCTGCGTTACGCCGCCGAACACACCACCGTTCCGATTGAGCTGCGCTATGTTGGCGTTGCTGCTACCGGCCTGGTATTGCTGATATTAGGCTGGCGTTTACGACATAAACGCATGGACTATGCTTTGATATTACAGGGGATGGCGATAGGTGTGTTCTATATTACGATGCTAGGCGCGATACGTGTGCATCATTTGATTACACCGGAAATTGGCTTTGCTTTTTTATTCTTAGTGTCGGTATTGAGCGCTGCTTTAGCTGTGCTGCAAAGAGCCCCTAATTTGGCGATCGTCGCTGCTTTGGCGGGATTTGTCTCGCCTGTATTAACCTCGACTGGTGCCAATAATCCCATGGGTTTGTTCACCTATTTAACGGTGCTCGATCTAGGGATTTTTTGTGTCGCTTGGTTTAATGCTTGGCGAGTGTTAAATGTGATTGCCTTTGTCGGTACGTTTTCCTTATCGTTGGGCTGGGCACATAAATGGTATGCCGATAGTGATTATGCTTTGGTACAGCCTTTCCTACTATTTTTCTTTGTTTTATTTGCGGTGATTGGCGTCTTATTTGCGCGGCGTACTTTACTTGAAGCGCGTCAAGAAGCGAGTCTGGCAAGAGCGGTCGACAAATCTTTATCGCGTCTAAAATTGGTGGGGCGAGTTGATAGCGCCTTAGTGTTTGGTAACCCGATCACCGCTTTTGGTTTGCAGTACATTTTAGTCAAACATATCGAATTCGGTGCGGCGTTTTCTGCATTGGCGATGGCATTTTTTTACTTGATCTTAGCGCGATTGATTTACGCTAAAGAAAAGCAGGGTTTAGCTCTGCTGGCGGAAGCCTATTTGATTGTGGCGGCGATCTTTGGCACTTTGGCGATTCCTCTTGGACTGGAAGGTACTTGGACTGGTGCGGCGTGGGCAGTGGAGGGCGCTGGGATGTATTGGTTGGGTGTGCGTCAAGGTCGGCCATAC
>JAIELM010000534.1 GCA_019752975.1 Undibacterium sp.
CATAGATATTATTTGTCCCGTCAGCAGGGGTGACTATGCCTCCACTTAATGCGCCCGCTTGTACGCCATTCCCTTTGGCGTTGACCGCTGTTGCTAGCAATCTTGGCCATTTGTTGGACAAGCCATCGGCTACATTGGTAATGGTTACTACCGTGCCCAAGCTTGTGACTTCTCCAGTACTGTTAAATACTCGGGTTGCTGCAGTGGCGTTAATTGGTAAGTCGGTGCTGCCCACGATGCTGCCAACTTGGGTCAAATTGGGTGGCGGTACACTGTCGAAGTTGGCATCCATTACAGAATAAAAACTATTGGTGGTATCGGATACATCCCACACTGATAGAATTAAATGGTAACCCGTGCGTGCCGGAATAGTGCAAGCATGGCTGGCACGTACAGAGATGTCTGGAACTGGTGGTTTGCCGTTGTAATCGAATTTGCAAAACGGCTGCGATTCAAATTGGCTGCGTGATAGTGGCATGTTTGGGTTCCAATCCGCTTTGGTAATCCAATAGCGAATATCGCGAGCAGAATGCGGTGCGGTAAATTGCCATTGAAAAGTATATGCCCCAGATTTGAGCAAATTTTTGCTCCAGCGCCCAAGGTTTTGTTCGTTCAGAGGACTCCAACTTGAGTTGCCTCCCGATGCAATCACGCCATCCAGAGGACCGGTTTCTGGATAACGATCAGTCCCTTCTACACTTTGTGGCTCCCAAATAATTGCGCCACAATTGGTGTTAGTACCTTGTGCGCACAGATGCGCTCGTGAATTGACTAAGTAGCCGTGTGCGAAAACGGTAGGTATGCTAAGTAGCGAAACGATGAGAAGAAGTCCTTGTAAAAACGTACGCGAGAAGCGCTGATGAAACTGATTCATAAAACCTCCAAAATTTTTTTAAATTTGTGTGAAACCCTTTTTGATGTGAATATGCTAGTAGCGGTTTTTGATCTGAAGTTGATCTGAAAATGATCTGAAGTTAGCTTGTAGTCGTTGATACCAGTGCCAGACCAAATATTGAAATTAATCGATACTTAGCAAAATGAGTGTAGTGGAAATTATTTTAATTTACAATTTTCATAGGGGTGATTTAATAGAACACTTTTTCTCAAATTCTTTCCAACAGCACATAAGGTAGTTAACTGGTATTGATTCTATGTAGCATAGGAACGCTCAATTGATATCGTTGATGTAGATAAAGTATTTAAAAATGAATTTTAATAGCATGACTGGACTGCTTGCCAAGAAATAATATGAGCTGAAATGAGGTGTCGAGAGTGACTTTATTTTTCTTTGTTTGTGTGGTTTTTGAGTAGCAAGTTGAAGGTATTAAATTCATTTGCTCTCTAGGCAGCATGCAGGGTGCAGCCTGCATTAAATGTGGTACTTGCCCTACATCCTCTATACGGTTTTCGAATTATTTTGTATTTGGGTGTAAGATTCCCCGGCCTACCTAGACTATGTAAGGGTAGCTGATCGTGTTGTCCTAATTTTGCCCTGCTACAGGCTTATATTTATTTATGGAGAAATACATGAAATCAACGTCCTTGAGAAATACCCTAAAGAGTGTCATTAGTGCTTCCGTTGTCGCAGCTTCGGCGATGGCTGCCATGCCAGCGATGGCGCAATGTGCTGCTAAGCCTGCTTCAGCAAAAGCATGCGCCGCTAAAAAAGGCTGCTGTGCTGGTAAGAAAGCCTGTTGCGGTGCGAAAAAAGCCTGTTGCGGCGCCAAGAAAGCTTGCTGTGGTGCGAAGAAAGCACACCATAAAGCGAAGAAGCACGCTTGCTGTGCAGCGAAAAAGGGATGCTGTGCGGCGAAAAAAGGATGTTGCGCTGCTAAAAAATAATTCTTGCTGGCGATAGCCGACAAGGTCTTTTTTGATAAGGATCTTGTCGGCTTTTCGTTGGTACTCAAATTTATCTTTGCTTGGTTGGAATTATGCGTTTGCCTCATAAGCTTAAAAAAAAACCCGCGTGGACTGACACCATTCATCCACAAGAAAAAAAACAGCGATGGGATGCCGCAGTAAGCCTAGTCACTAGTCTACAAAAGCTCACGGAAAGTGGCGAACAAGTGGTGCAAGCCATGATAGGCGCCGCGCCTTTTGTCGAATGGGAACATTATCCCGAGAATGATGTGCGGGATGAAAAGCGCGCGTCGCAATATTTTTATCACGCTCATCCTGGGCGGCGGCGACCCTTTGTGGAGCACGGACATTTTCATTTATTTGTGCATGCTGAAGAATTGGGCTTGCGTAAAAAGGATGCAGGTTTTTCACCTGCGCCGGCACATGTGATTGCGGTGTCCATGACTGCGCAGGGTATACCGAGTGGTTTTTTTACTGTGAATCGTTGGGTCACTAAGGGTACATGGTTGTCACTACCAGAATGCACGATGGCTTTGGATACTTTTGAAGTCAAAGGGCGATCTGGAAATGGGCATATACATCGATTTTTGAAGTCGCTCATCACCTTATATCGCCCACATATTTTAGCCTTAATCAAGGAGCGTGATCGCATCATGGAGAAGCTTTGTCGTGAACGAGATCGCCGTAGTGTATTTGCTGATCGCAGTATCGAAGTATTGAATTATTGTCCGATTGCGCTAATGGATGACATCGTGGAGTTAGAGGCATTAATGTAGGGTAGGGATCTGCCGGGGTTCGGTAAGAATTAATGATGGCGTGACTGCAGAAGTGCCGGATTAATTCGTTATACTCTACTTCGATTTTCATTCTGCATTTGCGGTAAAAGCTAGGTTTGGCGTACTCGGCAATAAATAAGCTGTAAGCAGCTGTAAGCTTTTGTAGGCATCCTCGACGAATAGAATCACCACTTCAAAAGGAGAATCACCATGTCACTTAGCACCTCAATTAAGTCCTTCGTCATTGCTGCTATTTGTATAGTTGCGAGTTCAGTTGCCACTAGTGCCTTCGCTATAGATCCCATCTTTTCTACCAAAGAAGGTGCCATTCGTGGTTATGATCCTGTCGCTTACTTCAGCAAGCATAAAGCGGTTAAGGGTAGCGAAAAATTCACCACGCAATGGCAAGGTGCGAACTGGCATTTTAGTAGTCAAGCAAACTTAGATGCATTTAAAAGCGACCCCGAAAAATATGCACCACAATATGGCGGCTATTGCGCCTACGGTGTCTCACAAGGGTATACGCCTGAGATAGATCCGCAGGCTTTTCATGTACGCGAAGGTAAGTTGTACTTAAATCTTAGTAAAGTTGTTTTGAAAAAGTGGAGGCAAGACATTCCGACTTATATCACTGACGCGAATAAAAATTGGCCGGAGTTGAAGGCGGGAACTTACGTCGAAAAATAGTAGGGATTCATACCAATCCGAATTAAATACTATAGTAATTCCACATTGGAAACCCCTCAACGCCGAGGCGCCGAGACGCTGAGGCGCTGAGAAAGCCGGAGGAAATCTCTGCGCTCCTCTATTTCTCTGCGCCTCGGCGTTGAAGGGTTTTCGTTTTTCAACCCACGTTCAAAATCTAA
>JAIELM010000157.1 GCA_019752975.1 Undibacterium sp.
AATGGCCATGGACGAAAAATCCTTCCGCATGGCGTTAAATGAGGACGCGATGGCGACTGAAAAGTTGGCCGAAGGAATACGTCTATTTTGTGCCGACACAGTGAAATTAGAACAGATCATTGCTAGTATGCGTTGAGCCTGTCTCAATAATTTCAGCCACTCATTTTGCAGGTAACATTTATGAAGTCTACCCTTTTTTCAATGGCGAGCGCCGTTTGGAAGCTTTGTCCTGACGCTTTACGGCAGGCGCCTTTTACCCGGGATCTAGCCCACCAAATTCGTGAGCAATTGCAACAAAAATCGAGTGTAACTTCACTGTCTCAAGGACCTGTGGCAGATAACCTCAAGGCGGATGAACTCATCTGTCCACATACTGAGGCAACAGTTGAAGGTGATTCGATCAAGGTCGCCATTATTGAGAGAAATAGCACTGCCGAAAAAAATAGCACTGCCGAGCAAAATAGCACTAACGGAGCGACGATAACATCAGGCCCCAGAGTCTTAAGGACCTTGGCTGAATTAGATGAGATGCTCACCATGCTCGATCAAGCTGCCACTATTTCAGATGATGAACTTCGACGCGGATTTACCCAATTTCAAATGCAATTTCCGCTGGATTTACCACCCGATCCTGACTCCGCAGAATATCGCGCTAAGCAAATGGAACTGTACCAATGGTTAAATGGAAAACCATATAGCATTACTCACGAAGTCTGCCCTATCGATGTCAAGGAAGCGATTGCGAGGCCTTTTCCATTTTCAAGTAAAAGTCCGTACACCGTTGGCAACCATATCATTAGCATCGGGCATGTCATTCGCACTCTTAACTTAAAAGAGCACAGCTCAATTCTAGAGTTTGGCCCTGGTTGGGGGAACACCACCATTTGGTTAGCTCGCATGGGCTATGACGTGACTGCAGTCGACATCGAGCAAAATTTTATCGATTTAATTAACGCCAGAGCCCAAGCAAATGGCTTACATGTTGATGCCATTTTAGGTGACTTTTCACTCATCCATCAGTTTGAAAAACGCTTTGACGCAGTATTATTTTTTGAATGTTTTCATCACTGCTCCGAACATCAGGCATTGATTGCAGGACTCGATAAAGTAGTCGCACCTGGCGGAAAAGTATTGTTTGCGGCCGAACCTATTTTGGATGAATTTCCTATTCCATGGGGCTTACGTCTTGACGGAGAATCGCTTTGGGCGATCCGTCATCAAGGTTGGTTAGAACTCGGTTTTCAGGAAAGTTATTTTAGAGGACTACTACTGCGTCACGGCTGGAAAGTCGATAAACAAGTCTGCAGCGAAACCCCTTGGGGCACAATCTTTGTAGCCACTCGCTTATCTGAACAGGTTTAAGTAAAAGGGAGTCTCTAGAAATTCAACATTCCAAGCGAGTTAAAAAAACTCGCTTGGATACATCACAATGAATTGTCGATTTTTAGAGTCGTACTTAAATTTTTTGTTTGCCCGAAAAACGGCGGTTGAACATGAGCCGAAATCTTCACCAATACAATGATTTTAGATGACGCTGACAAAAGTGTGACGGTCTACATCATGCTCTATAATAGCGTCTGACATTGAGTCGATGAAGACCAACACTAGCAGAAAATGTTACGCCATCAATCGTGGTCGATTAATCGCAGTAAAAAATGGTAAATCAAAATGGATCTCTCTCATTTTAGTTATGCACTCACACCGATACTCACTTGGCTGTCGGTAGGTCCAATTAAATTTTTGGTCAATAGCGCCAAGGAAAAAAGATGGGCCTTTGACCTCATCGGCAATGGTGGTTTTCCAAGTAACCATAGTGCAGTGGTAACTAGCATGGCGACTATGATCGCACTCAAAGAAGGTATAGCTCACCCGGCTTTTGGTGTCGCCGTGACACTGGCCTTTATCGTCATTATCGATGCCAATAGTTTGCGTCAGCACGTAGGTAAGCATGCTCAGGCAATTAACTTACTCAGGCAATTTGAATCATCGAGCGTCAAATTACGCGAACGCATGGGTCACACGAAAATTGAAATCGCAGGCGGAATATTGACCGGTATCGCCATTGCCAGCCTCATACATGCTGTTTTCAACATGTTGTAAATCAAAAAAGTCTAGCTAGCATTAGTCATATTTAGGTCGATCAATCCCACAAAAAAAACACTCAACAATACTCAAGTAATCGCTCATTTCATCCGTAGTTAGCTCATGTTTCTGAAGGTTTTTGATAGGACTGACGCAAAACAGACGCTGGCGTTGTTGCTATCGCCCTATCGTACTTAAGTACTTTAAGTACCGCCTTCGGCTCTGCGTCTAGGCAGCGCAATTTTGCGTAAGTCCTATTTGAGATAAGTGCTAGCACTTAGCTAAGTGAGGATAGTCATGTTTAAGTCACTATTGAGTAGAGCATTAGGTGCGGAAGATGTCACTTCCGAAATTTCGGAACGTTCACACCACGGGCATGAACTATACGAGCAAATAAAGACTTTATTAACGCTCTTCCCTATCGGTAAAAAACAGCGCTACTATCCAGAATATAAGACGGATATCGTCTTCGACACGGTCATCATTGCCTACTGTGTGAACGGATATTTTGTCTATTCCAATTCAGCTATTGAGTACGATACGACAGGCAATCCTAAATCAATACGCATTACACCAGACGGCATGCGCCTACCTTGGGCTTCACTCTTCAGCTTTCAACTGGTCGTCCCAGACACCTCAGGATCAGAAAAAAAACTCGATTACGAACGGCGCGCCGCATTAGGGCGTGGGCGTCAATTTGCCAAAGGAAATTGCATTTCTTTGATCTCAGCGTCACCGGGCCGCGGCGTTTCTACTGTCGAAACCACAGTGGCACGCCTCATCGCTCCCAAAGACAGCCCTTATGCACCACAAATGTTGATCGTGTTAGATCCTGATTTAGACAGCCTAACGGTCTCCGATCAACGATGCGAAGCCAGGGTAAAAATTGCAGTACCACTGATGTTGAGCTCGAATCATTTGCCTGTGGCTGCAGCATGTACCATCGTGGATATTTCTGACCAAGCAATGCGTGTTCATTTGGGAAGTAGTCAGTTGTATGCTCCTGCGATGGAAGTCGAAACTGAAGTGGAAATAAAGATTCATTTATCCAAAGCCGAACTACAATTCGACATCCGGGGAACCGTGATGCGCAGCTTTCCCAGCATACGAGTCATCAGACTGGAAAGCTTATTACAAAACGGTAAATTCATTCCTTTCGGCCCACTTGATCATGTTGCGCTCAAATCGTGTTTGATGAATTATTGAAGCGCCTATTACAAACCTATTACACCTTAGGACTTACGCGAAATTGCGCTGACTAGATGCAGAGCCGAAGGCAGTATTTCAACTTTAGTACGACAAGGCGATAGCAACAACGCCAGCGCCTGTTTTGCGTAAGTCCTAATCACTAAACATCATGATCAATAAGCACCAAGGCTAGACTTAGCGCTTATTGATCTAACCATCAAAGATCAATA
>JAIELM010000346.1 GCA_019752975.1 Undibacterium sp.
AGGATGATGACGAGCGTTCACGCTTATGGTTTCGACAGGCAGAGGAATGCCCCCTTGAGGAGGACACCCCATGAGTAACGTGACTTCATCGGCGGCGACGAGAAAAACCACTTTTTTTACATTAGCAGGGACGGTATCTTTTTTGCTTTTGTATGCATCGGTGCGAAATACCGCTTCGTTAAATGCGATAACGGTTTGGCGTATTGCCCAAGCCTGATCACGTTCTTCGGCTAGCGGTAAAGCCATCGTGACTTCACTAGCACCTAGACCTTGCAGGCAGCGTGCGGCGGTTTGTACTGCGCTTTGATACGTTTTTTCGGACAACTTGGTTGGATCTTCGCCTAAACCGATTAACAGGACGCGTTCAGCGGCATAGCCAGCTACTTGGCGCAGCAATATTGAGGAACCGACTTTGCCAGTGAAGTCACCCGATTGGAGTGCAGCATCGATCGTTGCTTGTTGGTGTAAACTGCTGGAATTAGCGGGGGGTTTTTTGTTTGCGCTTTTGTGCTCACTTTTATTTTCAAATACACCGACAACGATACAGCCAGTTTTAAGTGTGCTCAAAGCCTCTGTGGTATTTTGGGCGGCTAGTGATTTTATGCTAAAGTCCACGTTTTGCTCCTTTTTGCTAAGTCTAGTTTGATTGGATAGCCGCATTATAACCTCCTAAGCCCTCAGCTTGAATATTAGTATTGATTCCTTATGATTTTTAAACGCGCGCTCAGGCGGGAATTGTTAAGTACAGCTGGTGCTGTGTTTACTACCCTGTTCATGATCACCATTACATTTATGTTGATCCGTATTTTGGCGCAAGCTGCCGGTGGCAAGATTGCCTCCGAAGATGTGTTGGTGTTGATCGGCTACGCTTCACTTGATTATGTGCCGATTATTTTGATATTGACCGGGTTTATTTCTGTGCTCTTAGTGGTTACTCGTAGCTATCAAGATTCTGAAATGGTGGTGTGGTTTGCATCAGGTCTCAGTTTAACCGATTGGATTAGACCGGTGCTTGGCTTTGCCTTGCCTATCGTTGGTTTGGTTGGAGCCTTAAGTTTAGTGGTGTCACCTTGGGCCAATAAGCAAAGAGAGGAAGTCACTAGCCGCTATGAAAAGCGTACGGATATCGCTAAGGTGGCGGTCGGAAAATTTCAAGAATGGTCGAGCTCGGGTCATGTCTCTTTTGTGGAAGAAATTTCTGCTGACATGAAGGAAATTAAGAATATCTTCATCAACCAAGTCAAAGACGGGCGTACCACCGTGATCGTTGCTAAGCAAGGCAAAATAGAAATCGATGTCCATGGCGATAAATTTCTGGTGATGAGTAAAGGTCAGCGCTATGATGGCCTGCCGACGGAAGGAGATTTTCAGACTATGCAGTTTGAAAAATATGCGGTCCTAGTGTCGAGTGCAAATGTGCCAGCAGCTGGAGCACAATCGGCCAAGAGTTTATCTCTGCAAAGTCTAGTGAGTGATCCAAGCCCCATCCGAGATGGTGAATTGTTGTGGCGGATTTCATTGCCATTGATGGGACTTTTGTTGATGTTGCTGGCGATCCCTTTGGGCTTTGTTAATCCTCGGGTCGGCCGCTCCGCAAATCTGATTGTTGCCTTGGTAGTGGTTGCCATTAATTTGAATGCGCTCAATAGTTTACAAGCCTTAGTGGTGCAAGGACGGCTGCGTTTTTGGCAGGCCACTTGGCCCTTGCATGCCACGGTTTTTTGTTTAATTTGCGGGTATTTTTTGTGGCGCCTACAACTCAATAGCCGTTGGCATCCGTCTGGTATTTGGTGTCGCCTTAAATACTGTATCAAGCTCAAATCTGATGCTTCGACACTTGATACGACAGCGGGTGCGCTATGAGTGTATTGCAGCGTTATTTTACTAGCGAAATTATGCGCGCGGTCGGCTTTGTGATGGCGGCCTTGTTGGTGTTGACTTCGTTTTTTGACTTGATGAAGGAAGTTCCATCGGTCGGAGAAAATGGCTATCAAATTACCCACGCACTCTTGGTAGTGTTGCTTGGTATGCCAGGCAATATTTATGATTTTATTCCGATTGCAGTTTTGATCGGAACGATTTATGTGTTGGCACAGTTTGCTACTAATTCTGAATTTACCATTATGCGTGCGGCCAGTATGTCGCCGCTCCGTGCGGCGATGATGTTGATTGGAATCGCATGCATTTTTGTGTTGATGACTTTTGTGGTCGGTGAAGTGATTACTCCCATGTCCGCTAAATTGGCAAAAAAAGTGAAGCAAAATGCCAGTAGTGCGGTCTTTGCTGCATCGCACAGATCCGATTTTCGTGGCGGGCAGTGGACAAAGGATGTGATTCGTGTAGACGGTGTGGATGGAGCGATCATCGGAACACGTTTTTTAAATATATCCGAGGTGTTACCAGATCGCTCTTTGCAGGGTATAAAAATTTATGAGTTTGATCGCGATTTTCAATTGCTGCGTGAGATGAAAGCGCAACGCGCTGAGTACGTGCGTTATCACGTGTGGCAACTGAGTGAAGTGGTCGAGACAAGGTTTCCTAAGGATTTTTTGCGTGCGCAGACCTTGTCGGCAAATACCCAAAAATTGGCTCATAAAGATTTGGTGTCGGAAATCACGCCAGATATTTTGACAGTTCTTTTAGTCGATCCTGATCGTATGTCTGCCTATGAACTAGCTTCTTACACCAAGCATTTGACCGAAAATAAGCAGGCAACCGCAGTCTACGAAATGGCATTTTGGAAGAAGCTAACGTATCCGATTTCCATTCTTGTGATGATGGCCTTGGCCTTACCCTTTGCTTATCTTCATAGTCGAGATGGCGGTATCAGTAGGCGAATTTTTTATGGAATTATGTTGGGCATGTCGTTTTACTTGGTCAATAGTTTGTTCTCGCATTTGGGACTAATCAATACTTGGCCCTTGCTCATGACAGCTTTATTTCCTAGCCTTTTATTTGGCTTGGTGGCTTTGTTTTTTGTCCGTTACGTACAGCGACATTGAGTCTGTGAACTTGGTTTGAATGTGTTGATTATTTTTTGTCATTATTCAGCCCCTAAGTAAGCCGTCTTTCCTGCAGGTTTTTAGCGGGAATCCAGCGACTTTTGTTCAGCAATGGACGTCATTGGATTTCCGATTAAACCCTAGTGAATGACATAAAATAGGGTGGAGTACTTTGAGATTTCAACTTCGTTATAGAGGGCTGAATAATTACTTTTTTTTAAAAGAGAAAACTCTCTGATGTCCGATTCTGCTCTGATTCTATTTGCGCATGGTGCTCGTGACCCAGCTTGGGCGGGACCATTCCAACGTTTACAAAAGCTCACCCAAGCGAGTCTGCCTGGGGTGAGAGTGGAATTGGCGTTTCTAGAATTCTTATCGCCTAACTTGCCCACTATGGTGCAACAGTTGGTGGATGAAACCCATCCCAACCCTGTCACCAAAATTACGGTAGTACCTATTTTCTTAGGGCAGGGA
>JAIELM010000441.1 GCA_019752975.1 Undibacterium sp.
CCGTAGCTTGAGTCGCATGAATTCAATCATGCGCGGAAGCCCTGTAAATCACCACTTTCAAATTCATTGGCAAGATGTGATTATTCAGCCCTTTATGACCTAGTTGAAATTTCAAAGTACTCCACCCTATTTTATGTCGTTCACTAGGGTTTAATCGGTAATCCAATGATGTCCGTTGCTGAGCAAAAGTAGCTGGATTCCCGCTAAAAACATGCGGGAAAGACGGCTTACATAGGAATGCAGGAAAGACGGCTTACATAGGAATGCAGGAAAGACGACTGACATAGGAGACTGAATAATTACTGCAAGACCTCTATTTAAGAAGTTGAGGTAGCACAGCAAGCACTACACTTCCACTCTGCCTTGCCGCGCTTTTACACCCTACGCCCCTTAATTTTTTTGCCTACTTTTTTCACGGCTAATTGTCGGGATTTTCCATGAGTAGGTCGGCTGGCGATTCGGCTACTACTCTTGGTTTTGACGGCGACATGTAACACCAATTTCTGGCCAGCCGCTACTTGATCTTTGTGAAGTTTGTTCCATGATTTAATCTCGGCTACACTCAGCTTGTAGCGTTTGGCAATGGAAGCCAAGCTTTCTTTGCGGCCGACTTTGATTTGTAGTTTGCGGGTGGCTACGCTGGGTTTTTCTATGGTGAGTTGTGCTTGCTCTGCTAGCACACTAGAAATATTTTCTTCAGGCGATTTGGCAGTCTTAGGAATTAATAGTGTCGAGCCAGCCTTCACCAACATTTTGGGCGGAATGGCATTAACATCCCTCACCATATCCACGTCATAACCTAGCCTACTCGCTAGCGATTCTACTTTTTCTGTCTTTTGAATATTCAGAGTGGTCCAGCTTGACAGCGGGCCTTTCCATGTCAAAAAATTCGCTTCAAACAGGTTCGCGTTTTCGATCGGCAAGAGGATGGAGGTATTGTTGCCGCCAGTGATCACAGGGCGATTAAATTGCGGATTGAGCGCTTTAAATTCGCTTAAGGGAATATCGGCTAGTTGAGCTGCGACCTTCACGTCGATGTCTTTATCTTTTTTGACGCTGGTAAAGTAAGGAATATTATCTAAGCGTGGCAGGGCAATATTAAATAACTCTGGATGGCCGATAATGTTTTTCACCGCCTGTAATTTGGGAAAATAGTTTTTTGTCTCTGCCGGCATTAAGCTGGACAGGCTATCAAAATCGATGGGCAGCCCACGTGCTTGCTGTTTTTTGATGGCTCTTTGTACCGAGCCTTCGCCCCAATTGTAGGCTGCTAATGCCAGTTGCCAATCGCCAAAAATACCATACAAACGCTGCAAATAATCCAGTGCCGCTTCGGTGGAATCCAATACGCCACGCCTATCGTCTTTAAAAATATTCTGCCGCAAATTGAAATCACGACCAGTCGCGGGCATGAATTGCCACATGCCTGAAGCTTTGGCGGTGGAGATGGCTTGTGGATTAAAGGCCGATTCTATGAAAGGCAGTAAGGCCAAATCAGTCGGCATGCCACGTTTGTCTAAGGCTTCAACTACATGAAATAAATATCGAGAACCACGCTGCATAATCCGCTGCAAATAATCGGTGCGCGCACTATACCAAGTGGTTTGTTGTGTGACCAAACGATTGTCGAGATTAGGAATGGCAAAGCCACCGCGTATACGACTCCAAAGATCAGTCTCGGAAATATTTAATGCGTCTTCAACAGATTTATCGTCTAGAATAAAGGGCTTGTTGTCGCCATTTTTTTCAGTGTTTTTATCGGCTTTTTCTTCGCCCTTATTGTCTACCTTATTGTCTACCTTATTGTCTATCTTATTGTCTACCTTATTTTCTGCTTTATTGTTCGAGTCAGCTTTGATACTGTTGGTCTCGGTTTTAATATCACTTAGGTTTTTTGTGAGTTTGAGCGTGTCGGTATCTTGGGCATAACACGAGAAGTGAGTGGCAGTTAGCGTAGTGAACGTTAATGCATAAAGACAGTAACTAAATCGTTTCATAAATAGAGAATCGAAAAAATCGACTGCTGGGTGGGGAAGCATGCAGTGTACGCAATTGTTTAATTTGAGGTCAAGGAAAATTTTGTTTTACTACTATTCCGTTTTGGAGAATTAAATGCACGAAAGAAACATCAACAAAAAATTAGTGACACTGGCTTGTCTGTCCGCATTGCTCAGTCTAAGTGCGAAAGCTGATCAGCTATTTGTGAACGCCAACGGATATACCCTCAATGCAAAACAAAAACTCCAGCATTTCCAAGCGCTAGCAGTGGACGAGCAGGGGCGAGTTTTGAGCATAGGTGATGCCGTAGCTCTGCTTAAAAAATATCCACATGCAACGAGAACAGACTTAGCTGGCAAGACTGTCTTGACGGGTTTAATCGATGCGCATGGACATGTGTTGGGACTGGGAATAGAGCAAAGTCAATTAGGATTACGTAACACCAGCAGTTTAGCGGAGGCACAGAAGGCAATAAGAGAATATGCCGAACAATTCCGTCAGCATCAGTGGATCTTGGGACGTGGCTGGAATCAGGCGGTATGGAAATTAACTCGTTTTCCCACAGCTGCTGAGATCGATGTGGTACTGGCCGATAGACCAGCTTGGTTGACTCGGGTGGATGGTCACGCTGGTTGGGCCAATACCCGAGCAATGCAATTAGCTGGAATTGATAAAAATACGCCCGACCCCGTAGGCGGCAAAATTGAACGTGATGCCAAGGGCGAAGCAACCGGAATTTTTATTGATAGCGCGATGGAATTAATTGCGCAAAAACTACCTGCACAAAATGCTGCTGAGAGTAAAGTGGCTTTGGATGCGGCATTAAGCCAATTGAAGCAAGTCGGACTCACTTCGGTACATGATGCCGGAGTGAGTGTTGAGGCGGATCAATTATATCGAGAGTATGCCGAACATAAAAAGCTTGCACCTCGTGTTTACGGCATGATCGCTGGCGCTGATGGGGTTTTTGACACATTATCCAAGCAAGGTCCATTGGCGAGTATGGGCGATGATCAATATGCTTTGCGTGCGGTTAAGTTATACGCCGATGGTGCTTTGGGCAGCCGTGGAGCGGCCATGTTACAAGCCTATACTGATGCACCGCAAACTAAAGGTTTACTGTTTGCTAGTGACGCGCAGATGAAGCAGCAAATTAGCAAAGCCGCGTTAAAAGGCTATCAGGTCAACGTACACGCCATCGGTGACGCCGGTAATCGGCAAGTGATTGAAAGCATTGCGCAATTGCCGGAGAGTGCGAACGCCGCCTTATTGCGTCATAGAATAGAACATGCACAAGTGCTCGCCAATGCCGACATTCCGCGTTTAGCTCAGTGGCACATCATCCCTTCTATGCAACCTAGTCATGCCACTTCAGATATGAATATGGCAGAAGATCGTATAGGAAAAGAGCGACTACAGGGCGCTTATGCCTGGCAAAAATTCTTAAAGCAGAAA